>DXDC01000081.1 GCA_019115685.1 Candidatus Agrococcus pullicola | reverse complement strand
TGGACGCGGCCGCTCTCGGGCTGTCGGAGGGCCGCTGGTACCCCGAGCTGAGCCTTGTGGTTGAAGGGAAGGCTCGCGGCGTCGAGCAGCTGTCCATCGCGGTGCAGGTGGTCTCGGCGCCGGGATCCGGTGACGACGAGATCGTACGACAATCCGAGGCGCTCGTCGAGCGGGGTCGGGCCGTCACCGTCGTCACGAGTGATCGAGCATTGAGCGAGCGCATCCGCGCGCTCGGTGCATCCGTTGAAGGCGCCCGGTGGCTGCTGGGGAAACTCGACGGCGTTGATCCATGACCGGTGAAGCAACTCTTCGTGATGCAAGCGCAAATGCGGGAGCCGATGCGCCTGAACGAACCGCCTCGCACGACCCCGGGCCGATGAACGGGCTCGGAAGCACAGCCGCCTCCGGGGCGGCGCGCTGAGCGCCGGGCCCGATGACTGACAAAAGGGAGGACCACATGGCTGCAACCGCATTCGAACCAGAGCTCATCAGCTGCGCGACCTGCGCGGTTGAATTCGGCTTCGACCGATCGAGCCTGCCCGAGCGCTGCGCGATCTGCGACGACGAGCGCCAGTATGTTCCGGCGACAGGGCAGGCATGGGTTACCCAGGCCGAGCTGGCGGGGAGCACCCGGGTGCGCATCGACGAGCTGGGGCCGGAGCAGTGGGGTGTGACGGCAGAGGATGTCGGCATCGGGCAGACCATGCAGGTCGTGCGAACCGATGGCGGAGTGCTGCTCTGGGATCCGATAGGTCTTGTCGATGGTGCAACGGTAGATTTCATCCGTTCACTCGGGCCGACCCTGGCGATCGTGGCGAGTCATCCCCACATGTACGGAGCTCAGGTCACCTGGTCGAGAGCGCTCGGCGCCCCGGTGCTGCTTCACGCGGCAGACCGTGCGTGGGTGCAGCGTCACGACCCCGCGCAGCGCGAGTGGGATGGGCGACTTCGGCTTGCCTGCGGGCTGGAGTTGCGGACACTCGGCGGACATTTCCCAGGCAGCGCCATCGTGCATTTGCCGCACGCGGCCGACGGTGCCGGAGTCGTCTTGGCGGGGGACACCGTCATGGTGAATCCCGACCGCCGCACCGTCGCCTTCCTGCGCAGCTATCCGAACAAGATCCCACTGTCAGGAGCCGTGACGCAGCGAATTGCAGACGGGCTCTCGAAGCTGCAGTTCAAGCAGATCTGGTCGAACTTCGGCAATGCCATCACCGACCGGGCGGACGAACTGGTGCAAGACGCTGCGCTGCGGCACATTGCCTGGGTGCGCGGTGACTTCGATGACTTGACGTAGGCGGACATCCGGCACGGTCACAGTATTGCGGTGTCGCTAGGGACCCGTTGAAACCGCATCGCAGTATTCGCATGCTGCTAGTTATGGTTATCCCACTTATGCGGCGCCGGGTTGCATCCCGGTAGCCCGAGAAGAGTGCCTGATGGCCAAGCGCCGGATACGGGGCGCGTCGATGCGCGTCACGAACGTACGGCAGCACACGGTACGCGTTACCGGTAAGGGAGGCCATCACGCCAGAGTTCCTGCGCGTCCACTTGTACTCCGAAACGCCGTTCGAGGATGTCGAACTCGCCCGTTCGCCTGGCTGCGATTGCGGTTTCCCCGATCACACGGGCAAGGACTTCGGGCACCAGCGCGCGTGCACGATCAGCACCGGGCACCGCAGTTGATCCCACGGGGTCGATCTCGAGCACACGGTCGCCCAGTGCTGCCTGCACGCCCTTTGTAACACACGATAGACACCTGCCATTCGGAGTCGTACGGTGTCACCTCGAGCTCGGCATGCGACCAGTCTGACACGGACGCCCTGGGTCGACTTGTTTACGGCGCACTGCACGGAGTAGGCTCACTTATGGTCACAAAGACTTTAAGCAGGTGCATCGGCAGTATCTGGACCGTACAGAGGCTGCAGCGAGCAGAAGAGCGGCGGTGAGAGCGTGCACTATTCACGCATGAGCGCGAGTGAGCGCCGTCAAGCGCCGCCTGCAGTTGCCGTATCGACCGTCGTATTCGCGTTGCACCCGCCGGCCGGAGCATTCGTCGGTGACGACACCGGCGAGTTCGTAGAGGACCCTGACGGCGACGCGGTGACGATCTGGATTCCGCTCGTCCGTCGTACCCGTCCGCCGTTCGAAGGCACCTGGGCGTTGCCCGGTGGTCCGATCGAGTGGAATGAGACGCTCATCGACACAGCGCTGCGCAACCTGCTCGCCGCGGTGGGACAAGAACCCGGATATCTCGAGCAGCTGTACTCCTTCGGCGGCCTCGAACGATCGGCTGAGGCGCAACGCGTTGTCACGATCGCTTATTGGGCGCTCTACAGTGCCCACGAGGACGCTGAGTCGGGCGCGCAAGCCGGTTCGAGCGACCAGAACGTCGCGTGGTTCTCCGCCGACTCGCTGCCGCGATTGGCGTTCGACCACGCAGACATCGTCGACTACGCGCTGCAGCGCCTGCGGCTCAAGACGAGCTACTCGACCGTCGCCTACCGATTTCTCGGCGAGGTCTTCACCCTCGGTCAGCTGCGGCAGGTGCACGAAGCCGTGCTCGGCCAGCGCGTTGACCCGGCGAACTTCCGTCGGCAGGTGCTCGCCCAGGGGCACCTCGTCGACACCGGCGAAACCCAGAAGGGCACACCGTTCCGCCCGGCGCGCCTGTACCGCTTCAGAGCGGGCCCAGATCACGAACAAAGGAGCACTCCGTGACGAGCGTGCACGAACTCATCCGCGGCGCCGCCGAAGCCGAACAGGAAGCAGCATCCCCCAGGCGCGCACTCGCACTGCGCGCGACCGGGATCTCGAACTGCGACACCGGGCTCGTACGCGACCCGTGGGCGATCGACCGCGAAGCCGGATACGGGCCCGGCGCATCCGTCGGAGATCGGATTCCCGGCGACGCTCCGCGACAGGGCGCACTACCCGAGCGGTACACGAACGCGAGCGAAGCAGAACTGACGCGGTGGATCACGGAAGCGCGAGCGGCACTGGGGGAGCGCGTGCGGATCCTCGGCCACTTCTATCAGCGCGATGAGGTCGTGCAGCACGCCGACTTCGTCGGTGACTCGTTCATGCTCGCGCAGGCAGCCAAAGAGCATCCGGAAGCCGAAGCGTTTGTCTTCTGCGGTGTGCACTTCATGGCGGAGACGGCCGACATCCTCTCCGATCGGGACCAAGCGGTCATCCTGCCGAACCTCGCTGCCGGCTGCTCCATGGCGGACATGGCGACGATCGAACAGGTGGAGGACTGCTGGCGGCAGCTGAACGAGGTACTCGCAGACGAGGCGACGGAGGAGAAGCAAGCGGTCATCCCGGTGACCTACATGAACTCTTCCGCAGCGATCAAGGCGTTCTGCGGTCGGAACGGCGGGATTGTCTGCACCTCTTCGAACGCCCGCACCGTGCTCGAGTGGGCGTTCGAGCGAGGGCAGCGGGTCGTGTTCTTCCCCGACCAGCACCTGGGTCGGAACACGGCGAAGGCGATGGGCGTGACAGAGGAGGAAATGCCGTTGTGGCGCCCGCGTCTGCCACTCGGCGGAAACACACCCGAGCAGTTGCGTGATTCCCGCGTCATCCTCTGGAACGGCTTCTGCTCGGTGCACAAGCGGTTCACAGTCGCGCAGATTGAAAAAGCACGAGCCGAATACCCTGGCGTTCGCGTAATCGTGCACCCAGAATGCCCAGCCGCGGTTGTCGAGGCGGCGGACGGGAGCGGTTCGACCGAGTTCATCCGGCGTGAGATCGAGGCGGCAGAGCCGGGCACGGTGCTCGCGATCGGCACCGAGATCAATCTCGTGAACAGGTTGCAAGCCGAGCGTCCCGATCTCACGGTGTTCTGCCTCGACCCTGTCGTGTGCCCGTGTTCGACAATGTACCGAATCCACCCCGCCTACCTGGCGTGGACACTCGAGTCGCTGCTGGCGGGGGAGACACCGAACCGCATCACCGTCTCGGACGCGGTCGCTGAAGACTCACGAGTGGCACTCGAACGCATGCTGGCAGCGCGCCCGTGATCCTGATCATCGGATCGGGAACAGCCGGCCTCGCCTGTGCGCTCGCGGCACTCGATGCGGGAGCAGATGTCGAGCTCGTTGCCCGAGAACGCCTATCCGCAGCCGCAGAGCAGTGCATGAACGGCAACAGCGCGCTTGCGCAAGGAGGCATCGCCGCTGCGATCGGCACGTACGATTCTCCTGAACAGCACGCTGCGGATACGCTCGGCGCCGGGGCGGGACTCGTCGATGAAGCAGCGGCAGCCGAGCTCGCGAAACTCGGCGCCCGCGAGGTCACGCGGCTCATAGAAGCGGGCTTCAGCATTGATCGTGAACCGAACGGCCGACCCGCATTCGGACTCGAAGGTGCGCACAGCATCCCGCGCATCGTGCACGCCGGTGGGGACCGCAGCGGTGCGGCACTGCACGACTTTCTGCTCTCACGCATCACAGGTGCTGCGAAGGCCGGCCGCATACAGCTGAGCGAGGAACTCACTGCGGTGGAGCTGCTACGGGACGGAGGAGCCGTGACGGGAGCGATCCTGCGAGAGCACGGCGCAGAGGGCACGCTGCATACGCGCAGCGCCGACGCGGTAGTCCTCGCGACCGGCGGCTACGCGGGGCTCTTCTCCGCAACCAGCAATGCAAGGTCGGCAACGGGCGACGGACTCATGCTCGCAGCACGCATCGGCGCGCTACTCGCGGATCTCGAGTTCGTGCAGTTCCATCCCACCGCCCTAGCAGCAAACGGACGGCCGAGCTTTCTCGTCTCGGAAGCGGTTCGCGGAGCCGGTGCGACGTTGCTGGACGACACCGGCAGACGGTTCATGCTCGAGCGGCACCCCGCCGCGGAACTCGCTCCAAGGGATGTGGTTGCACGTGGAATGCACGGCGTCATGCGAGAGCGAGGCGAATCGTCAGTGCTACTCGACGCAACAGCTATCGAGCGGCAAGGTGGCCCCGGAACGCTCGCTCGACGCTTCCCACGAATCTCCGAGGCGGTCAGCGCCGCAGGCTTCGACTGGGCGCGCGAACCCGTTCCCGTCGCACCTGCAGCGCACTACGCGATGGGCGGCATTGCGACCGACCTCGACGGACGCAGCAGCGTGCCCGGGCTCTTCGCGGTCGGCGAAGCCGCCTCGACGGGCGTGCACGGCGCGAACCGCCTCGCATCGAACTCGCTGCTCGAGTGCCTCGTCTTCGGCCTTGCTGCCGGACGTGCGGCGGCGAAGTTCGAAGGAGCGTGGGAGCATCGAGGCTCAGCTATGCAAACGCTGGCCCGCGACGCATTCGACATCGACGTGAACCCGGGTCGAGCCCGTGCGCGAGCGGTCAGCACCGCTGCGCTTTCGGATCCGGTGCGAGCGGCGTTCGACAGCGGGCTTGGTATTGAACGTGACCGAGCGGGGCTGCAGGAAGCCGCTGAAATCTTCGCCGCCCACGCACAAGACTCACGCGCCCAGCTCGGTGCCCTCATGACAGCGCTCGCGGATGCGCGGACCGAGTCGCGCGGCGCGCACACTCGAACCGACTTTCCGTCGATCGACGCCGCGCTGGAGCGCAGGCAAGGGATCCGCATGATCACCGCGAGCCGATCGGACTCCCGGACGTCAGAGACAGAGCAGGGACGGCTCAGCGCTGAGGAAGAGGAATCGACACATGCTGACCACGCGATTCGTTGAAGACGCAGTTCGCCGGGCGTTGACCGAGGACGCGCCGTGGGGTGACGTCACGGCAGAGCTCGTGATTCCCGCGGCCGCACGATTGGAGACGCGACTGGTTGCCCGTGAGCGGGGAGTCTTCGCGGGAGGACCGATCGTGCGGGAGGCATTCAGGCAGACCGACCCCCGCATCGAGGTGCATGCGCTCACGGAGGAAGGTGCTCGGTTCGGGGCCGGCGATGTCCTCGCCGAGATCGCGGGCCCCGCTCGCAGCATCCTGACAGCGGAGCGCGTCGCACTGAATTTCAGTCAGCGGCTGAGCGGTATCGCGACCTTGACCGCGCGGTTCGTCAGTGCCGTGAGCGGCAGCGGTGCGCGCATCGCCGATACCAGGAAGACGACACCCGGACTTCGCGTGTTCGAGAAGCACGCGGTGCGGGCGGGCGGAGGTACGAATCATCGATTCAGCCTCTCCGACGCCGTCATGGTGAAAGACAATCATCTGGCTGCGCTCGGCGCTGTCGACGATGAGACGACGACCGCAGCGCTGCGCACACTGCGACAGCGAGTCGGCCACACGACGGCGATCATCGTGGAGGTCGACCGTCTCGACCAGGTCGAAGCGGTAGCAAGCGCGAACGTCACGGGGATATTGCTGGACAACTTCGAGCTCGCAGACCTGAAGGCTGCTGTGCAGCTGGTGGACGGGAGAGCGGTGTGCGAGGCGAGCGGTGGCGTTGACCTTTCCACGGTCCGAGACATCGCGGCGACCGGCGTCGACGTCATCTCCGTCGGGCAGCTCACGCACGGTGCTCGCGCACTCGATCTCGGGCTGGACGCGGTAGAGGGCCATGAGTAACGGAGCCCAGGAGGCAACCGTTCGGGACGGATACCTGGATGCCGCAGCCACCGCACCGCTGCGGCAGGAGGCGCGCGAGGCGATGCTCGGCGTACTGGATGCGCGATTCGGCAACCCCTCCAGCGTCCACTCAGCAGGTCACGCCGCCAGGCAACGGCTGGAGGCGGCGCGGTCAACCCTTGCGCAATCGCTCGGAGCGACAGAGGACGAAGTCGTCTTCACCTCAGGAGGTACCGAGGCGAATAATCTCGCGATCCTGGGTTTGGCGCTGGCCGAGCCGCGTGGGAAGCACATCGTCACAAGCGCCATCGAGCACCCTTCCGTGCTCGAGAGCTGCAGATTCCTCGAGCGCACGCACGGCTTCGAGGTGACTGAACTCGCAGTAGACGGTAACGGTCGTATCGACGCGCGATCCGTGGCGAATGCCGTGCGCGACGACACAACTCTCGTCAGCGTCGGCTCGGCAAATGCCGAGATCGGCACGGTGCAGCCTATCGCTGCGATTGCGGACGCGGTGCGCGCTCACGGTGTTCGGATGCACACCGACGCTGTCCAGGCGGCAGCGTCACTGCCGCTCTCGTTCGGCGATGATGGGTGGCCGGGCACAGCGGTGGATGCCATCACCGTCGCATCCCACAAGTTCGGCGGGCCGCACGGTGCGGGAGCTCTGCTCGTGCGCCGGCACCTCCTTCTCGAGCCTGTGCTGCACGGGGGAGGTCAGGAACGCGGTGCCCGCTCGGGCACCGAGAATCTGCTCGCGATCGCGGGGTTCGCGGCCGCGGTCGAAGCGACAACCGCGAATGTCGGTACGCGGGCGCTTGCGCTGATGCGGAGCAGGGATGCCCTGGTGCGGCGAGTGGTCTCCGAGATTCCGAGAGCGAGGCTGACGGGGCACTCGGAGGAGCGGTTGCCCGGTCACGCATCGTTCGTGTTCGAAGGAGTCAGCGGCGAGTCGCTGCTCGTCGCGCTCGATGCCGCCGGATTTCAAACCTCGTCGGGGTCGGCGTGCGCCGCAGGCCGCGACGAGCCGTCGCCGACGCTGCTCGCCATGGGGATGAGCGGTGAACTGGCGCAGACGGCGCTGCGCTTCACACTCGCGGAACCGCTCGGTCATGACGACATCACTCGAATCGCCAACGTGCTCGCGCAAGAGATCAATCGCTGAGTTCGCGGTCTGTTCTGCGTTGCGACCAGATGATCGTGCAGGAGAGCGCGGAGACAAGAGCGCCCCAGACCGCCGAGTAGGCGCCGAACAGCTGACCTTCGGATTCGGTTAGCGCGCCCTGCACGATCATGGTGCAGCCGGCGGCGACCAGCCCGATGCCGATCAGCAGCAGAGGAAGCGAGAGCAGCCATCGGTTCCACCGTCGGGTTCTGGGCAGCATCGGCAGTAGCGTGAGCGCCCCGATGCACAATCCGACGATCGCATTCGCCCACTGCGCGGCCGCGATCTGCGTGAGGCTTTCGTAGCGAGCCAGATCGGCATCCGTCACGAGCGGACCGCAATGGATGCCGAGTCTGCCCTCGAGCGCGTACAGGACTTTGCCGACGGCGTACGGCAGCGCGAGCGCCGCAGCGGCTACAGCAAGGACGCTGCGGGAAGCATCTCGAGGTCGTGCCATGCAATCCACTCTCGCATCGCCTCGTCTGCTTGACATCGCCCACGAGGGTGATCCGCTCGGAGACGTCAACGGATCGCGGAGGACCAACTCGCGGACCAAATCGAGCGAATTCGATTCTTCATCGGAACCTAGCCGATGAAACTTACATCTGGAACCCGAAAGCCATCGACGGCGCGTCCCCGTAGATGACTCCCCGCTGGCCGTAGGACCACCTTGTACCGCTTGCAGCCGCTTTCGCGGCTCACACGAAAGAACGGGGAAGCAGTCTTGAAGCATCCACCTGGGTCGCAATATCGCCCGGAATCTCACAGTCCAGAGGGGAGGGGAAAGCGCTCCGGACGTCTCCTGAACTTCTTTTCGTTCAACTCGGGGATGCGCCGCGGCGCCGGTTCCCTCGCCACCAGTGCCCGAAAGCCCGCGGCTGCGATGCTCGTGTTCGCATTCCTCGCGAGCATGGTTGCGGTACTGACTTCGATCGCTCCGACTCCTGTGGCGGCGACTACGAGCCCTTCGACCAGTGTCACGGTCGGCGGGAACACGTTCTTCGCCTACGTGGCCGCAGGCGAGACGCTCGACGTCAGCTTCGTCAAGAGCCATAACCACAGCGCATCGGGGTCCGACGTGCAGTTCATCGTCACCGACCCCGAGGGCAATGTGCATATGGACTGCGTCATCTCGGCCGGCAGCGGCTCGGGCACCTCGTGCTCCGAAGAGGACCTGAGCGGCCCAGCGGGAGTCTGGATCATCGAAGAGATTCCGCTGACGAACATCGAAGAAGGCACGTACATCCGTCCGGCGTCGACGAGCCGTTTCACGTTCGAAATAGCAGTACAGGATGCGGCGGGAACCGATCTTCCCGGCCGGGTCTGGACCGACA
>DXDC01000080.1 GCA_019115685.1 Candidatus Agrococcus pullicola | reverse complement strand
CAGATCATCTTCCGCGTACCGTGGGTCGACGACTCGGGGCGGGTGCAGATCAATCGCGGATTCCGCGTGCAGTTCAACTCGGCGCTCGGTCCGTTCAAGGGCGGTGTCAGGTTCCACCCGAGCGTGTACCTCGGCATCGTCAAGTTCCTTGGGTTCGAACAGATCTTCAAGAACTCGCTGACCGGCCTCCCCATCGGCGGCGGCAAGGGCGGCAGCGACTTCAATCCGAAGGGCAGATCCGAGGGCGAGATCATGCGCTTCTGCCAGTCGTTCATGACCGAGCTATCGCGACACATCGGCCAGTACACCGATGTTCCCGCAGGGGATGTCGGAGTCGGCGGCCGCGAGCTCGGCTACATGTTCGGGCAGTGGAAACGTCTGACCAACAACTACGAGTCCGGGGTGCTGACCGGCAAGGGCCTCACGTGGGGCGGGTCGCAGGTGAGAAAGGAAGCGACCGGCTACGGCACCGTGTACTTCCTCGACGAGGTGCTGAAGGCTCGTAACGAGTCGTTCGAAGGCAAGAGAGTCGTCATCTCCGGCTCCGGCAACGTCGCGATCTACGCGATCGAAAAGGTCAACCAGCTCGGCGGTACGGTCGTTGCCGCGAGCGACTCGGCCGGTTATGTCGTCGATGAGGACGGTATCGATCTCGACCTGCTGAAAGACATCAAAGAGGTCCGGCGATCGCGCATCTCCGAGTACGTGGATCGCCGACCGCGCGCATCCTACGCGTCGAACGGCACCACGATCTGGTCGGTTCCGTGCGATATCGCGGTGCCCTGTGCGACGCAGAACGAGCTCGGCGAAGACGACGCCGTGACGCTCATCCGCAATGGATGCACGCTGATCGGCGAAGGCGCGAACATGCCCGTCACGCAATCGGCGCTGCGAGTCCTGGCCGAGTCGGACATCACCTTCGCGCCCGGGAAGGCTGTAAATGCCGGCGGTGTGGCAACCAGCGCGCTCGAGATGCAGCAGAACGCCTCGCGCGATTCCTGGACGTTCGAGCACACCGACTCGCGCTTGAACGAGATCATGCGCAGTATTCACAGCCGATGTGCCGAAACTGCCGAAGAGTACGGTCGCCCCGGCGACTACGTGACGGGCGCCAACATCGCCGGCTTCAATCGTGTTGCCGACGCGATGCTCGCCCTCGGCGTCATCTAAGGTCTGCCCGCGCAGCCACGAGGCCTATTCTCACTGAGCGCAACCTGTGAATGTGACCGACGAGAGCGGCTCCGAACGCGAAGGGATGCCGCGGCGCGCCAGGTTCGCCCTGCTTTCCGCGGTCACGGTAAGCGTCGTCGTCCTGTCGCTCCATGTGCTGACCGTCGGTGCATCACTGTGGGTAGGCGTTTGCGCCGCACTCCTGGCCTTCGCGAGCTATGCGCACTATCGCGCCGCAATATCGGGACACGCTGCGCTCTCCGCCCGGCTCAGACTTCTCGACAGGCAGCACAACGCCACCAGCGACAAGGAGCATGAACGCTCGGGGGTGGCCGCCGACCGCTCAGCACTGCCGAGCGCGTGGACGCAGCTGCTGTGGGAGCTCCCAGCGGCGACAGCGGCACTGGGTGCGATGGCTATCACGCTCGTGCTCGCAGGCTGAACATCGACTCCGAATGGATCGCCGACCCGCTCGATGCGTCAGCAGTAGCACGAGAGCTGCTGCCGTCAGGAGCAGCGAGAGACCCGCATCCGTGCACGGGAGTCCACTTGCCTCATCGTCCTCTTCCACCGCAGCCGCTGTCAGCGAGAAGAGATCGGGGCGAGCGGTCAACCACTGGTCCTGCCCGGTCGGTCGATGCTCTCCGATGCGGCCGTTCCAGCCATTTACCGTAGGTGTCCCGGGCGGTGCGCAGCACGGGAGCGCCGTTCACGTACATCGCGGTCGCTTCGGCGACGGGATCATTCACAAGTGCGACATGGCTCCAGGTGCCCGCAGAATCTCGCCCGACCAGTTCGTCTTGTCGCCTCGGGTAGCGTCTTCTCCGACCTCGGTCCACTGGAACTCACGCAGGTTCGAGATACCGAGTGCTGCTCTTCAGCAACATCACAGAGGCTGTGCGTAGTCTCGTACACCACCGGTCCTCACCGACGAATCAGGAGGCATCTCGCCATGAGCACTTCATTCGGGCTCTTCACGCTGCTCCTACTGGGGCTTGGAGCTTTCGTCATCGTGGGAGGCGTTGCCACCCTGATCATCGTGCTGGTCGTCCGTTCGAACAGGAAACCGGAACCGCACGGTTATTTTCAGCCCCCGCAGCAGACCCGGTACGACGCTCCACCGGACGGGCCTCCGGCCGCGGACAATCGCAACTGAACCACGGAGGCTGCTGCCGCTTCCGGAGCACTAGATCAGGTCGTGGACCTGGATGATCGCGTCACGGGCGGCGCCCACGCCGATCGCTGAGATCCTAGAACCGGAATACTCCTCCAGGAACCGCACATACGCCTGTGCGTTGACGGGAAGGTCTGCGAACTCACGAGCACCGGTGATGTCTTCGCTCCACCCCGGGAGTTCCTCGTAGATGGGCTTCGCGTGATGGTAGTCGCTTTGCGACAGCGGCATCTCGTCGAACCGCTCACCGTCGACATCGTAGGCGACGCACACTGGGATGCGTTCGATGCCGGTGAGGACGTCAAGCTTCGTGAGCACGATATCGGTCAGTCCGTTGACTCTGCTCGCGTAGCGGGTGATGACCGTGTCGTTCCAGCCGGTGCGGCGCGGACGACCGGTTGTCGTGCCGAACTCGAAACCGTTGGAGCGCAGCAGGTCTCCCCACTCGTCGTGCAGCTCCGTCGGGAACGGTCCTGAGCCGACGCGCGTCGTGTACGCCTTTACGATGCCGACGACCCTGTCGATCTTGGATGGGGCGATACCGGATCCGGCAGCAGCTCCCGCCGATGTCGTGGTCGAAGATGTCACGAACGGATACGTGCCGTAATCGATGTCGAGCATCATCGCCTGCCCCGCCTCAAACACGACGTTCTTGCCTTCCTCGAGCGCGTCGTGCAGCTCGAGGGAGGTGTCCCCGACCATCGGCCGGAGCTGGTCGACGTACTGCTGCAGATCGTCGAAGATTTCGTCGCAAGTGATCGCACGACGGTTGTAGACCTTCGTCAGCATGTGGTTCTTCGCCTCGAGCGCGCCCTCGATCTTCTGTCGCAGAATCGACTCGTCGAATAGGTCCTGCACGCGGATTCCGAGACGGTTGACTTTGTCGGCGTACGCAGGACCGATGCCTCGGCCGGTCGTGCCGATCGATCGTTTGCCCAGGAACCGCTCGGTCACCTTGTCGAGCGTTCGGTGGTAGTTCGTGATGATGTGCGCGTTCGCGGAGATCCGCAGCTTCGATGTATCGACACCGCGCGACTGCAGCGCCGTCAGTTCCTCAAACAGCACTTCGAGGTCGACGACGACGCCGTTGCCGATCACCGGGATGACGCCCGGGGTCAGGATGCCGGAAGGCAGGAGGTGCAAAGCGTACTTCTCATCGCCGATCACGACGGTGTGACCGGCGTTGTTCCCACCGTTGAACTTCACGACATAGTCGGTACGACTCGCCAGCAGATCGGTAGCCTTGCCTTTTCCTTCATCGCCCCACTGGACGCCGACAATCGCAATTCCGGGCATGCTCATCCCTTTCGGTGTAGGCCAAACTCCATTGTAGGGGCGGAGGGGGAAGTTACCGGTGGACCACCGTCGGGGCGACGAGCGAGCTGAGCACCGCGTGGCTCACAGACCCCAGCAGCAGACGACGGAACGTGCCGCGTCCGTGGCTGCCGACAACGAGCAGGCTCGCGTTCTGCGCGCGCTGCAGGAGTGCCCTTGCCGGGTCGCCGTTCTCCACCACTCGTTCGATCTCCAGCTCGGGATATTGCTCGACCACTTGACGCAGTGCTTCATCCTGCTCCTGGGCGGTGCTCAAAGCGATCGACTCGAGAATCTCGGGAGTGAAGACGTATTCGCGACCGAAGTTCGCCCTCGGCTCCATCCATGCCGACACGGCGATGAGCGGCTCGCCCAATTGATCCGCCTCAGCCGCTGCATACGCAATCGCGTTGTTCGAGACCTCGGAACCGTCCACGCCCACGACGACGCCCCGGCGCCCTGCGGCATCGATATCGGGAATGACGAGGACCGGTGCTTTACTGCCTGCCGCAACCCTGTAGCTGTGCGCACCTCGCTGTTCTTCGCCCGCGCGCTCCCCGCGAGAATCGCTGCCGACGACGATGAGAGCTGCGTCTTCGGACAGCTCAGCGAAAGCTTCGGAAATGCCGCTCTCCTCAAGCAGCTCGGTGGTGACGCGCACACCGGGAGCTATGCGCTTCGCCTCTTCCGCGACATCCCCGAGCAGCTCCTCGCCACGAACGCGAGCGTCGTGCAGGAACTCCGGTGCGTCGAACAGCCCGACGCCTCGATCGACGATGTGGGCAAGAGCGAGTTCAGCGTTACGTTTCGCCGCCCGCTTCGCAGCCCAGGTGAGGGCATTGTTCGATGAGCCGGAACCGTTGAGGCCGACGACAATACGTTCGGTCATGAGAACCTCCTGTAATCGTGTCCGGTTCGAACCGACGCCCCGTTGCGTCGTACTTCCATGTTAGTCAGCGACAACGTCCGACTGGCGCGAACTCTTAGTCAGCGCCCTCGATCGCCGCGATCGCCTCCTCGAGGTCAAGCCGATCGGCGAACAGCATTCGCTCGAATCCCACCATGATCGTCGACCCGAACACCGCCGCGGCGTTCGCGGGGCTCGCCGGCCGGCCGTCCGCCTCGAGCGCTTCCGCGAAAATCGAGAAGAAGAGCGACCGGTACTCGGCGAGTGACTCTCGCCAGGGCCTGTCGAGTCTGAACAGTTCTGCTGCGACCACTTTGCTGGAAGAGGGATGCTCTTGCAGACCGCGAAGGAAGGCTTCCGCAACCGCGCGCACGGCGTCGCCCGGGCGGGCCCCATCGAGCGACTCCCGTAAACGCTGTCCCGCGCGCTGCAGTGTTTCGCCCAGCAGCTCAGCGTAGAGCCGCTCCTTGGAACCGAAGTTGTAGTAGACGCTGCCCTTCGCGACACCCGCCTCCGCAGCGATGTCGTCGACGGCCGTGGCGGAGATACCGTGCTCCGCCGCCAACTGCGCAGCAGCTCCCAGGATCTTCTCGCGCGTTTCGCCCCGCTTGGCCATGACCCCTCCGGAAAACTATTTGTACTGACTAGTCAGTTTAGTTTAGCCTGGTGTTGCACGATCATTGCAAACACGCCCGGAGCAACCATGCGCATCGAACTGAACGACGTCTCAAAGGGCGATAGCCTGCCTGCCATCAGTGCCGTGTTTTCGTCCGGCCGCGCTACCAGGATCGCGGTTGAGACGGAGCAGCGTCCGACCGTGCTCGGCCTCATCGCCAGCGGCCGCATGGTTCCTGATAGCGGGACCGTCACAATCGATGACGCATCCGACCGGCGTCGGCTCCGACGAGCCGTCGCGCTCGTCGATGCCCCCGGCGTCAGTGAACCGGATGCGGATGTCACCCTCGGAGGTCTCATCAGCGAAGAGCTGATGTTCGCCGGCGGCAACAGCGACGCTGTCGCGGCTCGAATCTGGGCGCGGAATATGAACGTACGGGGTGACACGAGTACGCCACTGGCGTCACTGGCTCCCGAAGAACGCGTGCGCGTGCTGCTGGAGTTAGCGGCAATGCGCGAGCAGCAGCGTGGGCAACGAGTGGCCGGCCTCGTACTCGTCAGTCCCGACCGGCACGGCGGCGACCCGGAGAAGTGGTGGCGCATCGCCGACCTCATGGCTAGAAGGGGCCTCGCGGTGCTGGTGATCACCGGTCGCGCCGCAGACCGTGTCCTGCAAGAACTCGAATCGACGTCAGCGACGGAGACAGAGCAGTGAAGATTCCGCAGATGATCCTGGCCGAAATGCGCCGACTCACGGCAACACCCATGGCGCGCATCGCGCTGATCGCGCTGTGCATCGTGCCGCTGCTCTACGGCGGCGTCTACCTCTGGGCGAACCAGGACCCCTACGAACGGCTCGATCAGGTGCCGGTCGCGCTCGTCGTACTCGATGAGGGCGCGGAGTCGAACGGCGAGCGTCAGAACCTCGGCCAGGACGTCGCCGATGAAGTGGTCGACGACGGCAGTTTCGACTGGCACGTGGTCAACGAACATCAAGCCCAGGCCGGTGTCGAGGACGGCACGTACGACTTCTCACTCACCTTCCCGCAGAGTTTCAGCGCGGACCTCCTGTCGGCAGCGACGGAGGGTCCGCGGCCCGCGAGCCTCGTGCTCACGACGAACGATGCGAACAGCTACCTCGCCACGACCATCGGAGAGCAGGCGGTGCAACGGATCCAGGGGCAAGTTCGCGAGCAGGTGGGGAAAGAAGCAGCGGTGCGGCTCCTCACCTCGATTCAGGACATTCGGGACGGGATGGTCACCGCAGCCGACGGGGCCGCGCAGCTCGAAGACGGCATCGGGCAGGCCCGAGACGGTGTGGGCGAGCTCGAAGCAGGTGCTGCAGCGCTTTCGGATGGCGCCGGTGAGCTTGCATCGGGCGCCGGGGAACTCAACGACGGGCTGGGCGAGATGCGTTCGACCACGGCATCCCTGCCGGGGCAGACACGCGAGCTCGCGGACGGCGCTTCGCAGGTTGCCGACGGCAACGCGCAGCTCGCCGACGTCGGCAATCGGGCCGCGGACGCGTCGCAAACCGCTGCGAACAGAGTGGGCTCCACGCGCGAGGAGATCGTACAGAGCCTGCGAGAGCAGGGGCTCACTGAGCAGCAGATTGCCGAGATCATGGCTCCCCTCGACGAACTGGGTGGGCTCATCCACGATGGGAACGACCGCGTGCAAGGGGTGAACTCGCAGCTGCAACAGCTCGCCGACGGGTCGAGGCAGGTTGCAGACGGCACTGAAGCTCTCGCAAGCGGAATCGGGCAGCTCACGCAGGCGATCGTGCAGGCCGACGATGGGGCGACAGCGCTCGCCGAGGGCAGCGTGGCGCTCCGCGACGGCACACTTGAACTGCAGGACGGCGTCTCACAGCTCGATGAAGGGCTGACCGAACTGCAACGCGGCAGCGAAGAGCTCCGCGAGGGCCTGGACGGCGGTGTCGCGCAGATTCCCGACTCGGGCGACGAGCTCATTCGCGAGCAGGCGGGCGCGATCGCCGCGCCGGTCGAAGTCGACAGCGAAGCTGTGACGCGGGCCGGTACGTACGGCGCGGGCCTTGCCCCGTTCTTCATCTCGCTCGCAGCCTGGATCGGCATCTACGCGCTGCTCCTGATCGTGAAGCCCGTGTCCCGTCGCGCCGTGACGGCACTGCACCAACCCGTTCGCGTCGCGGTCGCCGCTTGGCTGACACCGGCGCTGTTCGGTCTGCTGCAGATGACCGCCCTGTTCGGAGTAATCGCAGCCTGGCTGCAGTTCGATATCGCGCATCCGCTGCAGACGTTCGGCATCATGGCGCTCGCCTCGGCAACGTTCGCAGCGATCATCGTCGCACTGAACGTATGGCTCGGCAGCGTAGGCCAGTTCACGGGGCTCGTACTGCTCGTGCTGCAATTGGTAACGGCGGGCGGCACCTTCCCGTGGCAGACGCTGCCCGAACCACTGGCCACGATGCACCACCTCTTACCGATGTCGTACGCCGTCGATGCGTTACGCCAGGTGATGTACGGCGGCAATGTCGAGGCGGCTATCACCGGCACGCTTGTTCTGGCCGGGTTCCTCGTCGGAGCGCTGGCTCTGACCGCGGCCGGAGTCGCACGCATGATGGATCATCGCACCCTGCGCGACCTCCGGCCCAGCCTCATCGGTTAGCGGTTCGCGGGAGCGTCCCCGCCAGTCTCTCGCGAAGTGCGCCCGGTCGAACCCACCCCCCGAGCGCGGCGGCATCCGCCACCGCGTCACCCGAGCGGTAGCCAGGCGTCACGACGGCCAGAACTCGACCGCGACATCCCAGGCGAGCTTCACCACCAGGATTCCCATCACGGCCAGGAACACCCGGCGCACGAACGCGTTGCCGTTCTTGACCGCCATGCGTGCGCCGACGACGCCACCGAGAATGTTCGCTGCTGCCATCGCGACCCCCAGCACGAGCAGTATTTCACCGTGCACGCCGTACACGACGATGGCGGCGAGGTTCGTGGTGAGGTTGGCGACCTTCGCGTTGACGCTGGCCTGCAGGAATCCGTAGCCGAGCAGAGCGACGATGAAGATGACGAAGAACGAGCCGGTGCCCGGCCCGAGTATGCCGTCGTAGAACCCCACGACGACTCCGATCAGCGCCGAACGCCAGATCACGGCGATTCCGCCCTCGTGCTTCGGCTCGTGATGCAACCCGAGCTTCGGCTTGCAGATCGTGTAGATACCCACCCCGATAACCGCGACCAGGACGATCGGGGCAAGCACTTCGCGCGGCAGGAATCTGGAGACCGCGGCTCCTCCCGTCGACCCGCCGTACGCGCCGGCGATCAGCGGCATGAGCATCACCGCGTGCACCCGGACGCTCCGCAGGTACACCCAGCTCGCCGACAGCGTGCCCGCGAACGATGACAGCTTGTTGGTGCCGAGCACGAAGGGCGTCGCGATCTCCTTCGGCAGGCCGATGACGAGCGCCGGTAGTTGCACGAGCCCGCCGCCACCGACGACGGCGTCGATCCAACCCGCGAGCGCCGCAGCCAGGATCAGCATGACGAGGGCGGCGACGCTGAGGGGAAGCCAATCGGCGATCACGGGTCCGTCGAACACTTGAACATCATGATGTAATGGGTTTATGCATCTCAACCCTTATGGTGCGGAGCCGGTAAAGCTGGCGACTCGGCTCGTCAACGCCCAGCCGAACAGCGCGGAGGAGATCGCCAGGATCTGCGACGAGGAAGGGCTGATCGTCGACCGTCCCGTCGTCGCGGCGGATCACGGTGAGATCGTTCAGTTTCTCGAGCACTGGTGCGAGATCGCGGATGCGGACGCCTCCGACTCGGACGGGGAGGAGACCAGGGCGGCGCTCACCAACGCGTTGCTCGCGCAATACTCCGGGCATCCCAGACTGTCGAACCATGACGGCTGGCACCTGCACTACCGCGATGACGACGTGACCTTCGCGCGCATGGTGCAGACAGTCATCATCGTCGGTACTGCGCTCCACCTCACGTCGCGAGGCATGGACAGGATCGGGCGGTGCGCAAGCGTCTCGTGCTCGAACGTCTTCGCGGATACGAC
>DXDC01000005.1 GCA_019115685.1 Candidatus Agrococcus pullicola | reverse complement strand
GCTGACCGGGTTCGTCAGTGGCACGACCGCTCGGTCGTAGGAGGCATCCTGATCAGCTCCGGCTAACAGTACGACCGCTGTCGATACGACCGGCAGCAGACCCCACGGGTACGGGAATCCGTCGGCCGGGTCGATCACGAGCCAACTCGCGACGATGCCGATCGTGCCCGCATACGCGAGTACGACTCCGACAACCCTGGAGGGCCGCCAGGACACGTAGTGCAGACCGACGGCGAGCATGGCGCCGAGCCCGAGCTCCCAGGCGCGCGACAGGGTCGAGAAGTAGGCCACCGTCGGGTTGGTTCCGGTCTCGTAGGCCGCCCACACGAGCGACGCGATCGACAGCGCCGTGATCGTGCCGAACAACAGCAGCCCGCGCACCTTCGCCGAGCCGCCGAAACGGATGCCGAGCCACAGGACTGCGATGATCAGCAGCGGCCAGACGACGTAGAACTGCTCCTCCACCGAAAGCGACCAGTAATGCTGGATCGACGACGGCGGCTGCCCCGTCGCGAAGTAGTCTGTGCCGGTGGATGCGAAGCGCCAGTTCGCGACGAAGATCGCCGCGAATATGCCGTCGAACGCGGTGTCGATGGCCCGGGTCCTCGGCAGCACGAAGGCGGCGATCGTGACGGTCACGAGGAGCACGGCCAGGGCGGCCGGCATGAGCCGCTTCACGCGTCGCCGGTAGAAGTCCGTCATCGAGATGCGGCCGTCGCGGTCGAACTCGCGCAGCAGCAGACCCGTGATCAGAAAGCCGGAGATGACGAAGAAGACGTCCACTCCGACGAAGCCGCCGACCGGCCAGTGGAAGACGTGGTTGACCACGACGCTCAGCACCGCCAGCATCCTCAGACCCTGAATGTCCAATCGCTGATGCTGCTGCCGCCGGTCCGGCATCGCGTGCCCGCTCATCATCCCCTAGCGTCAATGGTCGCAAAACGAGTCGAGTGTACTCGACCGTTCCTCGAACTTACCTTTCGGCGCGGGCGCTCGCACTCGGGCCCGGCATAGACTTGGGCTCGTGTCGAGCCCGGAGCGTATCCCCTCCGCCCCCCACAGCGTCGATGTGCGGGGCGTTGAAGTATTCAGATGGCTGCCGCACCGCCTGTCGGCACTGCCCGAATACCAGCCGGAGAACTTCGGCGACGCTCTCGCCGCCGAACTCGTCCGCGGCATCGTCGCGCGCAACCCCGCGCTGCGACCGCAGCGAAGATCCCACCGGTTGCTTTCGATCGGCTCGGTGCTGCACTTCGGTCGGCCGCACGATGTGGTGTGGGGCGCCGGCGTCAACGGCAAGGTCGAAGGCGCGAGGGTCGGTTCGAGCCAACTGGATGTACGTGCTGTGCGAGGGCCGCTCACTCGCGATCTGCTGCTGCAGCGCGGTGTTCCGACCCCCGAGGTCTTCGGCGACCCGGGCCTCCTCGTCCCGACCGTCTTCCCCTTCACCCGCGACTGGGCGCAGCGAAAGCGTCGTGCGCTGGCGGTGGTACCGAACTTCAACGATGCGCGGCACTATGCGGCACATCCGGACTTCGTGAATCCGCTGGCGCCCCTGTGGGACGTCATCCGCCGGATCGCCGAGAGCGAGTTCGTGATCGCATCGTCGTTGCACGGCATCGTGATCGCCGAGGCGCTCGGTGTGCCGGTGCGCCCGCTCGTGAGCCCCTCCGAATCGGCGTTCAAATACGACGACTACGCGGCAGGAACCGGCCGCGAACCGCTACCCGCGAGCGAAACGATCGAGCATGCGCTGCGGTCGGGGCCCATCGCGCCGCTCGAGTGGAACCCCGATGCCCTGCTCGAGGCCTTCCCGACCGATCTGTGGCGAACAATCCAGCATTCGCACGCCATCATCGCCGGCGCGGATGCCGAAGCGCTAGCAGCCACACTGGCGAACATCGCAGAGGTCGCCGGGCCCGCCGACGAGGTGCTGATCGGGTTAAGCACCGACGCGCCGGGCGTCGCGGAGCAAGCTCGAGCAGCGGCGGAACGAGACCCGCGCATCCGGCTCCGCTCGGTTGCGACGCTGGCCTGCTCCGGCACCCCGTGGGACTTCATGTTCGACTGGTCCAGAGGCACCACCGCGACGCTGCTCACCGCTGGGAGCTCCTATTGCAACGGATTCTTCGAGCGGGCCCGGACGAGCCTCGAATCGTCGCGGGCCGTCGGCGTCTTCGGCCGCGTGCAGTCGTTCGGCAACGGCCCGGACGACGACCCGTGGCGCACGGCACCCGTGTTCGACGCAGGAGCCGAGATTACGCTCGCAGAACACCCGGAACTCCTTGCCCTGCAGGGGCTCGCAGGAGCCGTGCTCTCAACGAGCCGGATCGACGAGCACGCACGTCTCGGCCGCGGAGAGCTCCCGCTGCTCGGGGTGCTCTCGCAGTGCCTCGAACGGGGCACGCCGCTCATCATCGAACCGGGGCTCGCAGCCGTGTTCGCGCGACCCGAGCCTGTCGAACTCGAGACGCCGGGGCTGTTCAACACGCTCGATCGCTATGCGGATGCGCTCACCGAGGTTCCGGAAGCGGCACGTGCGAGGGTCTCCGACGCCGCGCTCGTGAGCGCGTCACGGGCTATCGAGTCGTGTCCTGCCGCGCCGACCTCGCAGGACGTTGCGGAAGCATCGTTGCGGCTGCTGCGCGCGGCGCGACCAACCGCGGTCTTCGAAGCGGATCGTGCACTGCCGCTGATCTCCGCGGCATTCGGACTCGGCCCGCTCGCGGCAGGGGCACCGAGCGCCGACGCCGTTGCGGTGCTATCGGGTGTGAGCGAATCGCTGACGCAGGAAGGCCCCGAGAGCGCGTGGGTCGCTCGTGCGCTCGTGGCGGGCATCCCCCGACTCCTCGCGGTCGCCGTCCCCGAGCAGCTGGAGCCGCTGCGACGCGCAGCAATAGCCCTCGGACAGCACGCTGTGAGCGATGACGTTCCGCCCAGCGCGGTTGCCACCACTGTGGCAGCCGCGCACGAAGGAAACGGCGTCTCGTTCGCGCTCCGTGCCATCGCCGACGATGCCGTGGAAATCGAGCACGCGGTTCCTACCGGTTTGGGCTTCCTCATCACCGGCACCATGCCTCGCGTTTTCGAGGGACGACGCTTGCAGGTGTGGGTTTCGGATGCGGCAGCGGGGTCGGCACGCGTCGGCAGCCTGACGCCCGGAAAGCCCCTGGACACCCGGCTGACGTTCGCCGGCCACGTCCGTCACGCGTTCGCTCCGGCCGGCAAGCTCGAGCTTCGCGCTCCCGGCAGTGCGCACGGCACGGGCATGACGACCGCACGCGCGCCCATGAGAAAAATGCTGCAGCAGCTGTTGCGCCCCGTGGAGATTCCGCTCGACGGAGGCACGGCGCTCCTGGTGCGCAGGCCTTCACCGCTCTCGGTCGTGCGTGCGCGACTGAATCACTGAGGGGTCTTGACAGCCTTCGCAGCCCGTGCCGATTCTCGGTCTATGCGACGGTTCAAGGCAATTATCGCCTTGACTTCTCGTATTGACCGAGAATCGGCGTAGCGCAACTACCTGCCGAGGCGCCGACGCGCCACTCGTATGGCGACGCCGCCAGCCTTGCGCACGTGACGTGGGCGCACTCGCCGCGCCATCGACAGCATCTGCTGCGGCGTCGGAGCCCCGCGGTCCTCGTCGGCTTTCGCAACGCGCGCCAAAACACCACGCACACGCCGGGCCACGTACAGCACACCGAACGGTTCCGACTTCCGAGCGGCCTCTCGTATCGCCTCCGCATCGGCGCTGTTCGCCAGCAGAATCTGCCGATCGCGCCACTCGAACGCCGATTTCGGCAGACCGAGTCGTACGAGGGCACGTGCCTTCCGCTGCAGCGAAACGATCTGCTCATCCGAACGGTTCGGATCATCGACGATCGCCTTCAGGTACGACGCCCGGACGAGCCAGGCCGCTGCACGCCCCGTCTTGCCGTCGGTTGCGATGGCCGCGCGCACGATGCCCGCCGCATCGACGCGATCGAGGGCATCCGCCATCGTGCGGCCCTGGCGTCCGACGATGATGCGCGCCGCCTCCCAATCACCGCGGCCGACGAACGTATAGAACAGCCGATGGTGGGCCGGCAGCGAACGGACGGCGTCCCGGGATGCGCGGGTCACCAGTTCGAGCATCAGCTCACGCACCTCGTCGAACTCGTGCGCCTCCTGCAGTGCGACCTCGCGGCCGTGCGCCCAGACGTCGAACTCGAGGATGCCCGCGAAGTACCGGTCGCCGAGGTGTTTGTTCCCGAGTGAGGCCACTGCGTCGCTGCAGGCGATCTCCTGCGTGAAGTGATCGCGCAGGGCATCGGAGCGCAGCTTGTTGCTCGTCATCGATGTCGAGCCGACGCGACGCCGGTAGACGTACACGGGCTCGGGGATCACATCGAAGGGAATCATGCAGTACGCCCTGGTCATCGCCTGGATGTCATTGGAGCGGCGAGAATCGGCGAACTCGAGACCGAGACGCTGCCACGTCGACCGGCGAATGATGCGGTTCCAGCACACGCGGTCGCGCAGGAACAACGGCTCGTCGACCAGAGTCAGGCCGGCCTCGGTCTGGCGATACAGCGGCAGGTTCGAGCTGCGCTTGACGAGCCGCTGCGGTTCGCTCGTGACGTGGTTGCCGACGACCATGTCGTTGCCGGACGCGTCGGCCTGTCGCAGCAGGTACTCGTAGGCGCGCTGCGGCACGAGGTCGTCGCCGTCGGAGAAGGCCAGGAACTCCCCGCTCGCCTGGCCGATAGCGAAGTTGCGAGCCTGCGCTCCGCCCTTGCCGGGGTTCGGCAGCAACCGCACCCGGGCATCCAGCGTGGCGATATTCTCAACGACTCGCCGGGTTTCGTCGGTGGAGCCGTCATCCACCACCAGCACCTCCAGCGACTGCTCGCTGGCACCGAGAATCGACTCGAGTGTCAGCCCGATCCAATCCTCGACGTTGAACGCCGGGATGATCACACTGAGCCTCGGCTCCAAGGCGCGCCCCTCGGTCGGGCCGGTCATATGTGGCTCCCTTAAGATTGAGTGTCACAATTTTCTGGAGTGTAACGAAGGGTGCTATGCCTGCCGACAAACCAGCGGTCTCCATCATAGTTCCGATCTACAACGTCGAGGACTGGCTGGCCGCCTGCTGCAACTCCCTGCTGTCGCAGACATGGACGGACTGGGAGGCCATCCTGCTCGTCGACGGGTCTCCCGACGACTCCATCAGCATCGCCCGCCGCTTCGAGGATCAGGATGCCCGCTTCAAGGTCGAGGAGATCGAGAATCGCGGGCTGGGAGGTGCCCGCAACGCGGCGCTCGAGATCGCCCGCGGCGACTTCGTGCTCTTCCTGGACAGCGACGACGAACTCACGCCGAGGGCATTGGAGATGCTCATGGCCGCCTCCCTTCGCACGGGCGCCGACATCGCAGCCGGCTACGGAGAAGACCTCTTCGACGGCGGTATCCGCAAACGCTACTGGACCTACAACGCCGTGCAGTTCCTGCGTCGCCCCGGCACCTACACGCTCGATCAGATGCCCAGCCTCACCGATGACCACACCGCCTGGGGCAAAATCATTCGTCGCGACCTCATCGAGCGCGAGGAACTGAGCTTCCCGGAGGGCGTGCACTGCGAAGACATCGTCTTCTCGCTGAAGAGCCAGCTCGCGGCGAACCGGGTCGCGATCGTCACCGACTCCGTCTACCTGCACAGGCGGCACGGAGCGGCGATCAGTGCCGACTACCTGCGCGAGAAAACGCTCGGCGACTGGATCGCAGAGGCCGCGAAAACCCTCGATGTGATCGAGCCCGTCGACTCGACGGTACGCAACCACTACGTGCTGAACCACACGCTCAAGCAGTGGCTGACCCGGGCGACGAAGTTCACGCGGATCACGAACCCCGATCTCCTCGCCGGCGTCGAGCGCCTCGCGATCAGGATGCTCGAAGTTGCCGATGACGACGCCGTCACGGACCTCGATGCGTATTCGCTCGCCGTGCTGCGCGCATTCGCGATGCGCATCCCCAGCACGCGGTGGCAGTCGCTGCCGACCGACCCGCTCGAACGTCTCGGCGGCGACGGTGTCGACGACGACGATTTCGTCACCGCCGTCCTCGGCGCGTGCGATGCGCTCGACACCGGTGATCCGGTCGAGGGGCACATCGCCGCCCAGCTCGCGCTGAGCAAGCTCGTCGTGCCGCTCGCGAGCGGCTACCCGCTCCCCCGTGCACGTGAAGTACTGCAGTCGGTTCGGAATCTGCTCGGCGGCATCCACCCGTCAGTACTGAAATCGGTGACGACCCCCGCGGTGCAGGAGCCCGGCCTGCGGTTGCCCGACAGCATCCGCATCGCTTGGCAGACGCTCGCGACCGCTTCCACCGCCGCGGCGACGATCACGGGGCTGCGCACGAGCGCCACGACGGTGACCGTCTCCGGAGCGCTCGAGCATCGCGCGCACGCGTGCTTCAAAGACGACTTCGCACTGGTGTTCGTCAGTGAATCGGGGCTGGTGACAAAGGCGCCCGTGGCCACCATGCGCGACGGGAACTCGCTCCGCTGGCAGTGCGCGGTTCCGCCATCGGTGCTGGACGCCGGACCGCAGCGCCTGCTGCTGCGACAGTCGAGACGATACGCGCCCTCGGCCGTCGACCTGCGACTCGAGTTGGCGGAAGGGGCGGTTTCGGGCGGCGTCACGGTCGAGAGCGCGCCGGGAACCGTGCTCTCCTTCCACGCCCCCGCGGGTCTCACGCAGCACAGAGCCTCACACGGCGAACGGCTCTTCACCTTCCCCAACTGGTACTCGAACCCGTACATGACCATGCTGCACACCGAAGTCATCGGCGGCGGCAGCGAGATCCCCGGCACCGTCGACCCGGGCCGCCTCATGGAAGAGCTGCGCGATCGACGCGCATCCGGCGCGGTGCACATCCACTGGACGGGCCCCTTGATCGAGAAGCGCAGATCGCAGCGCGAAGCCGAAGACTTCGTCGATGAGTTCATCGAGGCGCTCGAGCAGGCCAGAGCCCGCGGCAGATCCGTGCTCTGGAGCGTGCACAACGCCCTCCCGCACGACTCGAAGTACCCGGAGACCGCGGTGCGACTGCACAGTGAGATCGCGCGGGTCGCCGATATCATCCACGTGCTTTCCCAGGCGACCGTCGATGCCGTCGACGGTGCGTACGAGCTCCCTGCCGAGAAGGTGCGGGTGCTCGAGCACTCGAGTTATCAGGGCATGTACGGCGACCGGTTGCCGATGGTGGATGCCCGGCGCGAGATCGGAGCGGGCAGCGGTCGCACGGCCCTCTTCTTCGGCCAGTTGCGGCCGTACAAGGGGCTGGATCAGCTCTTCGATGCGGCGATCGCGCTGCAGAGCGACAACCCGGTCGAGCTGCTGCTGGCGGGCAAGCCCGCGCCGGAGCTCGCGAAGGAACTCGACCGCATCAGGAGCAGCGGTGTCGCCGTCACGAGCGCGCTGCGATTCATCGAAGACGCCGAGGTTGCGGCTTGGTTCTCGGCAGCCGATGTCGCCGTGCTGCCGTATCGCAAGGTGCTCAATTCCGGCTCGATGATGCTTGCCGCGACCTTCGCGCTGCCGGTCATCCTGCCGGATGAGCCCGCGCTCGTCGCCGACTACGGCGGTCAGCCCTGGATCCGGTTCTTCGACACGACCCGCTCGGCAGCGGCTATCGCAGAGCTGCTCTCAGACGGCTGGTTCGAGGACGCGGACGTGCGCCGTGCCGCACTCGAATTCGCACGTCGCAGGTCACCGGTTGCGATGAGCCGCGGCTACGTGCGCATGCTGCGAGAGGCCGCGGCGTAGCAGGTCAGGCGCTGAGCTCACGCAGCAGCGCAAGGAAGCGATCGGAGATAACCTCAGGGCGCACAGTGTCGGCAAAGGCGAGGGCGGCACGACCCTTCGCAGCCCAATCGATCGAGGCGTCATTCAGTACGCGGCGAATTCCTGCTACCTGATCGTTCCGGTCGTAGGTGACAACCCACTCCTCATCGCCGAACTCAGCGAGCACGCTGGGTTCATCCGGCATGACAACGGGCACGCCGAACGTCGCCGACAGCAAAGCGGAGCCGGAGTTCAGGATCCGCCGATACGGCAGCACCGTCACATCCGCGGCGTCGAACCACAGCGGCACCTCGTCGCTGTTGACGTAATCGCGGTGCACGACCGCGTGGAGCCGATCGCCGATCGCCGCATCGATGGCGCGCCAGTCCCGCGTCGTCCCCCTGCCTGCCAGCATGAGCGTCAACGGCCTGGAAGATGTCTCGGCCGCAGCGATGAGATCCAGCGCCCCTTTGTACGGTTTCATGTGCCCCAGCATCAGCACGGCGAACCTGTCGCGCGAGGCCCCGACCAGTTCGCGCGCCGTCTCCTGCGACCGGGAGTCGGCAGGCCGATCGTACGCGCCCGAGTAGCTGGGATGCGGGATGATCCGGATACGATCGGGCGGCAGTCGGTAGTCGGTGACGAGCCGCTCGGTAGCCCTGTTCATGACGTGGATGATGTCGGCCCGAGCCGCGAGCTCCGAGCCGAGCCGGGCATCCTGCTGCACGTTTCTCGCGTCGTGCGCGAGCGCGTTGTGCAACGTCCAGATCAGCTTCGCGCCGCGCGCCTTCGCCCTGTCGATCGCGGCCAGCAGCCGCCGGATGCCCTGTGCTGCGCCCCACGGAGTGCGTGGACGTTGCGTCACCTGTGCTGTCCAGTTCATGTGGATGACGTCGCCGGGTCCGAGCTCGTCAGCCTCGGCGACGAAGTCGGGCAGCGCAACAACGCTGCGCACGCGGAACCCCGCGCTTCTGGCGGATCCGAGCAGGATCGACAAGAACGGATTGTCGTCGTAGGCGGGGAAGACGAGAACGGATTTCACAACCCCGCGGACCCCCGCAGCCGTTCCATGGCGCGATTCTCGAGCAGCTGGTGCAGGTAATCGCCGTAGCCGCTCTTCAGCAGCTCGTCACCGAGCAGCTCGAGCTGCGCGTCGTCGATCCAGCCCGCTCGCCAGGCGATCTCTTCAATGCAGCCGATCTTGTATCCCTGCCGCGCCTCGATCACGCGCACGTATTCACTGGCCTGCATCATCGAGTCGAAGGTGCCGGTATCGAGCCAGGCGACCCCTCGATCGAGCACGTTCACGCTCAGTCGCCCCTGCCGCAGGTAGTGGGCGTTGACACTGGATATCTCGAGTTCTCCGCGCGCGGAGGGTACAATGCTCTTGGCCACTTCGACGACGCTGTTCTCGTAGAAGTACAGGCCCGGCACCGCGAAGCGGCTCTTCGGGAACTCGGGCTTCTCTTCTATCGAAATCGCCTGCATGTCACGGTCGAACTCGACGACACCGTACGCGCTCGGGTTCGCGACGTGGTAGGCGAAGATGAGGCCGCCGTCGATGTCGACGTACTCGCGCAGGCTCGATCCGAGCCCGGTGCCGTGGAAGATGTTGTCGCCCAGCACGAGTGCAACCGACTCGTCCCCTATGAACTCCTCGCCGATGATGAAGGCTTGGGCGAGACCGTCCGGCTCGGGCTGCTCGGCGTACTGAATCGAGATGCCCAGCTGCGAGCCGTCGCCGAAGAGGCGCATGAACTGGTCGGTGTGTTCCGGTGCTGTGATGATGAGCACTTCGTCGATACCGGCCATCATGAGCGTCGACAGCGGATAGTAGATCATCGGCTTGTCGTAGATCGGCATGAGCTGTTTCGAGATGCCCTTGGTGATGGGCCAGAGCCGAGTGCCGGTGCCGCCCGCGAGGATGATGCCGCGCATGCACGTCTCCTTCCATGCAGTGCTCAGCCTAGCAACGAGCCCAACACCTCGGTGCCCCCCCCCGTCACGGTCATCGCTCAAACCTCATTCCAAGAGTCGACGGGTAGCATCTAGGGGTGACCCATGCCCCCCTACCCCGGATCGCCCTGCTCATGGCGACGCACAACGGCCGGGAATTCGTTGAGGCGCAGGTCATGTCGATCCTGCAGCAGCAGAATGTCGAGATACTGCTGTTCACCTCCGATGACGACTCCACGGACGGCACCGGGGAGTGGATGGAGGCTTTCGCCGAGCGGGATGACCGGGTCACGATCATCCGCGACGGTCGTGGCGGCACCGCACCGAGAAACTTCCTGAGGCTTGCGCTGCACGCCGACCTCGCCGACGCCGACGCCGTGGGCTTCGTCGATCAGGACGACATCTGGCTGCCGAACAAACTCGCACGTCAGTGGGCGTCGCTGCAGCGCGTGGATGCCGTTTCGAGCGATGTCATCGCGTTCTATCAGGATCGGCCCTCGCAGGTGATCAGGAAGTCGCAACCGCTGCGCCGGTTCGATTACCTGTGCGAGAGCGGCGGTCCGGGATGCACGTTCCTGCTCCGCAGGGAGGCCTTCGATCACGTCATCGCGTCAGTGCGCGACCATCCCCTGCTGCCTCACGCGCCCGCCCACGACTGGCTCGTCTACGCCGTGGCACGAGCGCTCGGGTACTCGTGGTTCATCGACCCCGAGCCGACGATGGCGTACCGTCAGCACGACAGCAACGTCATCGGTGCGAACATCGGCATCTCGCACGCGCGAAAGCGCGCGAAACGGCTCTTCAGCGGCGAGTTCCGCA
>DXDC01000079.1 GCA_019115685.1 Candidatus Agrococcus pullicola | reverse complement strand
CGACCAGACGGTTCAGGATCTCGATCATGCGGCTCCCTTCGCTACCCACTCTCATCTCCGGAGCACGCGCTGCGCCCGATCATCGTGGCCCGGTTCTGTCGGATTATTCGCCGAGAGAGGGACCGCTCAAGACTATGAGCGGACCTGAACGGCACTCTGCAGCCGAATATGCGCTCCCTCTTGACCCGAGCTGTCCGCCAGCCCGAGACCGCTCTTCGCTACCCCGTGACGCCGATCGCCCGGACGGCGTCACGCAACAGGCCGGGCGCGAGACGGCGGTGGACACGCGAAAGCGGTCGCCAGACCCAGGCTCCAAGACTTTTGCGGTAGTACATGAGCGTCGTGAGCGAAACGCTCGCCCTGTCGGTGTCCACAATCAGGTGGCAGACGGTCGACGCAGACTGGTTCTCCAAGCGCACCCACGTCTCGCCTCTGCCCACGATCGGCCACCCGGCAATCGTGGATGACGATGGGCCGCCGGTGAGCGGGTATCGAAGCAGTGTGTGGAAGATGAACCGCTGCCCTCTGTCCGGCACGTCGCCGAAGATTGCCCGCGCCCAGGTCTCCGCCGGATGATCGATCAGCTGCGACAAGTGCACCGTGAACTGATCCGCACTATGAGGGCGCAGAGAGGTTTTGGACCAGATATCCGGCGAGATTTCGGCCGTCCCGATCCTTGCAGTCACGTCCACGTCACCAGCTTATTCCTGCGAGACGACCACACCAGGGGGCGGGCTGTGCCACTGCGACCTCACGCCGGCCACTCGGTGGGAGTACGGTCAGCGAATGCCTGCGGCCAAGACTGCCGCGACGCCTTGCTGCAGGTCCTCCACGAAATGGTCGGGGACCTCAAGCGAAGGAAAATGTCCCCCACGCTCGGGCGTTCCCCATCGAACGATGTGCCGATAACGCTCCTGCGCCCACGCACGGGGACATTTCTCGATGTCGCGGGGATAGATGCTGATTGCCGCCGGGACGTCGACTCGAAGTTCGGGATCGAACGCGTTCACACCGCCGTGGCTTTCGTAATAGATACGGGCTGACGATGCTCCGGTCCGTGTCAGCCAATACAAGGTGACATTGTCGAGAAGCCGATCCAGGGAAACTGTCTCAAACGGGCTGTCGTCGGTGTCCGTCCATTCAGCAAACTTGTCGAGGATCCACGCAAGCAAGCCAACCGGCGAGTCAACGAGCGAATAGCCGATGGTCTGAGGCCGGGTCGACTGCTGTTTCGCGTACGCGGCGCGGCTCTGCCAGAAGGCGCGAGTCTCCTCGACCCAGGCTCGTTCGCCGACCGACAAACCTTCGGTCGCCAAGCCGGGCGGTGCCTGTGCCAACGTCGTGTGGATTCCGAGCACCTGCTTCGGGAACAGACCGGCGAGAACAGTGGTGACCACACCTCCCCAGTCGCCACCATGGGCTACGAACTCGTGGTAGCCGAGCTTACCCATCAGCTTCACCCACGCACGCGCGATCTTGCCGACTCCCCACCCCGTTGTCGTCGGCCTATCGCTGTATCCGAAACCCGGCAACGAGGGGATCACGACGTGGAATGCTGGCGTAGACGCGTCTACCGGTTGCGCCAGCTGATCCACCACACCGACGAACTCAGCAATGCTGCCCGGCCAACCATGCGTGAGGAGGAGCGGTGTGGCATCCGCGCGTGAGGATCGGCGGTGCAGGAAGTGGATTCCCAGACCATCGACGATCGTGCGGAACTGCCCGATCTGATGAAGTCGGTCTTCGAAGGAGCGCCAGTCATATTCGCTGCGCCAGTAGTCCACAACATCGACAATGTCGCCGAGAGGAACGCCCTGCTCCCATCGGCGAGGATCAGGCGCAGCCCGATACACCGTCTCAGCCTCGGGAAGTCGCGTCGCGACCAATCGTGCGCGCAGGTCATCCAGGTCAGCATCAGTTGCACGCGGCCTGAAAGCCCGCACCTCGCTAGTTGGGCGTCTCATAGGCCTCCTGATCGTCGCAGAACCGTCATAACCGGTTCTACCACCTCCTCACCTTGGGCCACAACCAGCTATGGTGGTTCCATGCGCGCAGAGCTCCCTGACTTTCGCCTCGGCAGCGTCCTAGCGACCAGCTTCACGGCCACCCTGACCGAGCGCCGCGGCAGCTCGGTGGAACGCATTCCCACACCGCAACGACTCGTCGATTGGCTGGCCTTGCACGACCTCTTCGTGGAGTCATGCACAACAGGTCAGTATGATCTCGCTCTGGGCCTGAGAGAGTCGATACACCTGGCGGCGACAGCAGCTGCCCTTCAAGACAACCCGCCTACTTCTGCTGTCCAGGTCATCAACGACAGCAGCGCCCGCGGTCACGCCGTCGCGATGTTGACGCGTGGGGGCAAGCGAGCGTGGCAACTCAGCCGGAAATCTCCCCTGGACGATGCCCTCAGTGTGATCGCCGCGGATGCGATCAGCATCCTCGCAGGCGCGCGCGACGGACGCCTGGCCCTGTGCGCATCACCATCATGCGAAGCGGCCTTCTTCGATGTCAGCCGAAGCCGCACCCGGAGGTGGTGCGACATGAACACATGCGGCAACCGTCAAAAGAAGGCTCGGTTCAATGCCTCCAAGCTCGAGAATCGAGGGTCGGCGTAGTTCTGCCCGACTGAGCCCGCGCTAGAGCAGCGAGGCCGTCCGGCTGAGCCGACCGCCCGCCGCTTACTCCAGTCGGGGCCGCCCCGTGATGTATCTTCGGCGCTCGATTTCATAGTGGCCACGCAGGTTGCCCCAGACCTCCGCCGACGCGCCGACGTACTTCGCATGCCTCAGTGCTTCCTCCTGAAGCGAGGGACTTCCTGCAGGAGACCGCCAAGCAGCAGCGGACGAATCGGAGTCGGGTAAGAAGCTCACCGCGCGCTACACCACCATGCGGGACGCAACTGCCGCTTGCCTGTGGTCATGCAAAACGAGCGGTTACGACCACGGCGTGCTTCGATCATGGCGCAACGACCCGTTGTGCCATGATCGGTGCATGAGCAAGCAGTATTTCGACCTCGGCGCTGTGCACGAACGTTGCCACGAGGCGTGGTTCAAGGCAATGACTGTCGGGGGCGACTTCAGTATCGCCGATGCGCTTGGCCCAGATCATACAGCCACACTGCTGAACAGTTCAATCGCCGGGCACATTCCGATATTGGGTGCCATCTCCGGCGTGATAGACGCGCTCGCCAATAAGTCCGAAGCGGCGCAGCAGCGCGCCATAGATCAGAACATTCCATTCTCATCAGCTGGCGGTCTTCATATTGATCTCCGAAACATCACTGCAGCAGGCAGGTGGATATCAACCGCACTTCAGGCTAAGCGGCGCGGCGATTCGGATCCGATGGACTCGATTGATCAAGACCTTGTCGATGAGGTATCAGGCACGTCATCTCAAGGCAGCGCGCTCCGGATGTCCATGTATCTGGCCGCCGTGACTCTGGTTGGAGCGGCAGCGAGCTATCCAGATACTCCGCCGCAGAATTTCAAGTTCGCAATTGAGCTCGCAGCCATCGCCGACGCTGCACAACAAGGCGTGATCAATGCCTCGACTATTCAGGTCATCATCAACGATCCCGCCAGTCTGAACATCGGGGCAATTCATGGTGACCACAACATCGTCGTTTCAGGCGACCGCAATCGAGTAAGCCAGGCGCAAACAAAATCGACTGCCGGCGAGGAGGGATCCGTTCGCAAGCGGTTCTGGAGCAATCCGGGTTTCTACGGATGGATGATGGCCGCGATCGCTTTGGCGACGCTCGCCGTCACCTGGTTGTCCGCACAACACTGAAGTCGCGCAACGCCTCGGAATGCGGGTTCCCTTTTCGATCGTCATCCGGCACCGGTGAAAAGCACCTTTCGCACCAAAGTCGTGCGAATCGGCGCGCCTTTCACTAACTCAGACCGGAACGCCTCAGACGTTAAACCTAAACTCGACCACGTCGCCGTCCTGCATGACGTAGTCCTTGCCCTCCATGCGCACGCGGCCCGCCGACTTCGCTTCGTTCATGGACCCATGGCTATCGATGTCTGCGAATGAGACGATCTCGGCCTTGATGAATCCGCGTTCGAAGTCCGTGTGAATGACGCCGGCGGCCTGCGGCGCGGTCCACCCCTTGCGGATGGTCCACGCACGCGCCTCCTTCGG
>DXDC01000004.1 GCA_019115685.1 Candidatus Agrococcus pullicola | reverse complement strand
GCGGATCTCGGTGAGAGCGGCGGGGACGCCGCTGCTGACGGCGTCGATCACTGCGCGCATCATCTCCTTGGCCTTGTTCTTGTCGGGTTCGCGGTAGGCCGCGACGATGCGCTGGTAGATGCCCCAGGTCGGGGTCTGTCCGATTAACGGTGTGCGGGGTCCGGCGATTTCATCAGTGAGTGGTTCTCTCGAGCCGGCCCGCGAAGGTGATCGCGAACGCGTTGAGCGCGGGCTTCCACCTCATCACCCAGCGTGCCCGGCCCCCGCCGGTGGGGTCAAGTGACCGCGTCACCAGGTAGAGGCATTTGAGCGCTGCGGACTCGTTGGGGAAATGCCCACGCGCCCGAACGGCGCGCCGGTATCTCGCGTTGATCGACTCGATCGCATTCGTTGTGCAGATCACCCGACGGATCTCGACGTCATACTCGAGGAACGGCACGAACTCCGCCCAAGAGTTCCGCCACAGCTGCACGATCGCGGGATAACGATCACCCCACTCGGCCGCAAACTCGGCGAACCGGTCCTTCGCCGCTGCCTCGGACGGGGCCGTATAGACCGGCTTGAGGGACTTCACGATCGCGTCCCGATGCTGGCGGCCGGCGTAACGGAAGCTGTTGCGGATCAGGTGGACGATGCACTGCTGCACCACGGTCTGCTCCCAGGTCGTGTTGATCGCCTCCGGCAGGCCCTTCAACCCGTCGCAGACGGCGATGAACACGTCCTCGACACCGCGGTTCTTCAACTCGGTGAACACCTGCAACCAGAACCTTGCTCCTTCCGCGCCATCGCCGGCCTAGATCCCGAGGATGTCGCGTTCCCCGTTCACCGTGACACCCATGACGACATAGAACGGAGTGTTGCGCACTTGGCCGTCGCGGACTTTGACGACGATCGCGTCGACGAAGATCACCGGATAGATCGGGTCCAGTGGCCGGGAGGCCCACTCGGCGAGCTCGCCGGTGACCTTCTCCGTGATCCGGCTGATCGTTTCCTTAGAGACCTTCGCCCCATAGACCTCATCGAAATGCGCGACGATCTCCCCTGTCGTCAGACCCCGCGCGGTCAGCGACAGCACGATCTGATCGACCCCGTCCAAACGCCGCTTCCGCTTGGGCACGACCACCGGATCGAACGAGCCCTCACGATCCCTGGGAACCTCGATCTCAACCGGGCCGATCTCTGTCAGCACGGTCTTCGTCCGGGCCCCGTTACGCATGTTCTCGCCCAGCGGGGTCCCGCCGTGCTCGTGACCGAGGTGCTCGGTCAGCTCGGCATCCAGAGCTGTCTCCAGGACGTTCTTCGTGAGCTGGTTCAGCAGCCCTCCCGGGCCGACCAGACTCACGCCCTGCTCCTTGGCCTGCGCGAGCAGGCGTTCTGCGAGTTCTTTCTGATCGATGATCTCTCCGGTCACGGGATCAATCATCTCCTCATCAGCGATGACGTCGGTCGTGTCAGTCACGGCCATCTCCTTTCGGATCAGGCCGGACCCTCACACACCGTTCTTCTTACAGTCCCGATGTCCCGAGACATCACAATCCGTCATGCTGAGGCGACCACATGCGACCCGCGAAGGTGACTGGATGCGACCATTCGCGTCCGGCGAAGGGTGGGCACCCGCACCGTAGGCTGGAGGCATGGCCCGTCGCAAGCGTCCGTTCCTCACCACCGCCGTCGTGCTGTGGGTGGCTGCGGCAGTGCTGACGGTGCCCGCACTCAGTCAGTCAGCTGTTCAACGGCGTCCCGCCGGACCACGGCCTGGGTCCGATCGGCTTCCTCATCGGACCGGTGCTCGCAATCGGCGGCATCCTGCTGTTCCTCGTGAAGAAGCCCGAGCCCGAACGGCCGCCCGAGCCGCTGGAGTGAGCGGACAGGTCTCAAGGACCGGCTCGCATGACTCGACTGGGTCGCCTTGCGTGCGCAAGGCGACCCGGTCCATGCGATTCTCAGCCACCGGCCGGGGTCGCGCCTACCGGTAGTCCGCCGCTGCGGCCTTCGCGGCCGAACACCGGGATGCGGTCGAGGGGCGCGTCCACCTCTATCCAGGCGCCTCCGTCGTGGACGTCTCCGCTGCGCACATCGGTCCACGACGTGCCTCGTCCCGGCAGATACACTCGGCGACGGCGAGCGCCGGCCTCGACGACCGGGCACACGAGCAGGTCGGGGCCGAACAGGTACTGGTCCGCCACCTGCCATGCCTCGGAGTCCTCCGGGAACTCGTGGAACAGTCCGCGCATGACGGGAGAACCCGTCTCGTGCGCCGCGCGCATGGCGTCTCGCGTGTACTCGCGCAACTGCTCGCGCATCTCGATCAGCCCGGTGAGAACATCGAGCACCTCTGCCCCGTAGCTCCACACCTCATTGGCGGCCCCCGACGCTAGCCGTCGTGAACCATCTGCGGCGGTGACCGGCTCACTCGGCGAGCGGTCGCCGTGCAGCCGCATCACCGGCGAGAACGCGCCGAACTGGAACCACCGGATGAGCAGTTCATGAAATGCCGGGTCCGACACGTCGCCGCCGTGGAATCCGCCGATATCAGTGGTGAACCACGGGATTCCGGCGACACCCATGTGCACGCCGGCCGTGATCTGAGCCCGCAGGTCGCTGAACGTGGACCCGATATCGCCGGACCACACCAGGGCACCGTATCGCTGGCTTCCCGCCCACGCGCAGCGCACCAGGTTGACGATGTCGTTCTGCCCTGCCGCCTGCTGTCCATCCCAGAAGGCCTGGGAGAAATCCCGAGGATAGACGTTGCCCACCTCCAGCAGGCTGCCGCGATGGTAGCGATAGGCATCGAAGTCATACCGGCCCAGCTCGGGCTCGGCCTCGTCCAGCCAGAACATCTTGACGCCGAGGTCGTGGTAGTTCTTCTGGCACAGCTCCCACAATGCCGCCCTGCCCTCAGGATTCGTGACATCAAGGAAGGCGCTTGGTCCTTCGAAACTCATCTGGACATCGAGGCCGCGGTCGCTGCGGGCGAGCAGATTGCGTTCGCGGAAGTACTCGTAATTCTCCGACTCGATGGACACCTGAGGCCAGACGGAGACCATCAACGCGATGCCGAGCTCGTCGAGCTCGCGCACCATGGCGGCGGGGTCCGGCCAGAACTCGTCCTCGAAGCGGTAGTCGCCCATCTTCGGCCAATGGAAGAAGTCGGCGACGATGACATCGATGGGGATGCCGCGCCTTCGGTACTCACGCGCCACCTCCAGCAGCTGCTCCTGGTTCGAGTAGCGGAGTTTGCACTGCCAGAACCCCAGACCGTACTCCGGCATCATCGGAGGATGCCCCGTCGCGTCCGCGTATGAGCGGGCGATCGCCGCCGGGTTCTCGCCGACGGTGATCCAGTAGTCCAGCTGCTGGGTGGCCTCGGCGACGAACTCGGTGCGGTTTTTCGCGAATGTAGCCCTCCCGACCGCCGGGTTGTTCCACAGCAGCCCGTAGCCGCGACTGGAGACGACGAACGGCACCGACGCCTGGGAGTTGCGATGCGCGAGCTCGAGCGTGCTGCCCTTCAGATCGATGACGTCCTGCTGATAGAGACCCATCCCCACCAGATGCTCATCCGGATCGGCCTCGAAACCGACCGTGAGCCGCGACGAGTTCGACCCGAGCATCGGCCGCCAGCTTCGGGCCTGCAGTTTCAGCGCCCCACCGGACGGCAGCTCACTCAGCAGCCTCTCGCCGTCCGCGTTCCGGAACTCGATGCGGCACTGCTCCCGCGAGTATCCTGCCTGAGCGTCGAAGAAGCGGGACGCCCGCAGCGTTGCAATGATGCCGCCGCTTCGGATCGTTGCCGTATCTCCGTCGACCCGCACCTGCGCGGGAGCATCCCGCCGCTCCGCAAGCGCCCACGGCTCATCGCTCACCGCAGTGAGCGAGGCACGGACGCGAAGCGAATTCCGCCCCCACGCCTCGACGCGCAGAGTTTCACCTCCTCCAGTCCAGGTGATTGCCGATTCATCTGTTGTGAACACGGATTGTTACTCCTTCTGAGTCGACCGCCGGAGCGATCAGTCCTTGACGGCGCCGGCGGTGAGGCCGGCGGAGATGTAGCGCTGAGCGAGGATGAGCAGCAGCATCGCGGGGATGGATGCCAGGACGGCGGATGCCATCACGGCGTTCCAGTTCGTCGTCTCCGCTCCGATGAAGCGGAAGAGAGCGAGGGTGAACGGCAGGATCTCATTGCCCGAGGTCAGCGACCGGGCGTTAAGGAAATCTCCCCACGCGAACAGGAACGAGAACAGCGCCGCCGTGACGATGGCATTTCTGCTGAGCGGAATCACGATCGAGAAGAACACCCGCACCTGACTCGCCCCGTCGATCCGAGCGGCCTCGATCAACTCCTCGGGGATCTGACCCATGTATGCGCGCAGCACCACGACCGCGAGCGGCACGGCGGCTGTCGCGTTCGCGAGGATAAGCCCGAGGTAGGTGTTGATGAGTCCGAGCTGCGAGTAGAGCGTGAACAGCGCCATGACGAGCACGATGCCCGGGATCAGCTGGGCCAGAACCAGCAGGAAGATGACCAGTCCGCTGCCCTTCGCGCGCAGCTTCGACATGGCGTAGGCCGCCGGAAGCGAGATCGCCAGCGCCAGCAGCGCCGTGCCCAGACCGATGACGATGCTCGTCAGGATGCTGGGCAGCTGTGAACCGAGAGAGGCGATGTATCCGTCCAGCGTCGGATTCGTCGGGAACAGATTCGGCCGCGTGCGCAGCAGGTCCTGCGGGCGCGTCAGTGAGACATTCACCATCCAGTACAGCGGGAACAGCATTAGCGCACATAGGACGACGCCAATCACGACGTCGCGGGCTGAGCGGACAGATGAGCGCTTCATCGTGCCTCCTCTCGACGCAGGGCCCACAGATAGATCAGGCCGAAGACCAGTGTGATGACCACCAGGATCTGTGACACCGCGGCGCCCATCCCCAGCGCACGGTCGCCCTCGAACGACAGTTGATACGACCAAGTCGACAGCGTGTGCGAGCTGTTCACCGGTCCGCCCCTGGTCATCACCCAGATGATGTCGAACGCCTTCAGCGTGTAGATCAGCCCCAACAGCAGCGTCACCGCGGAGACCGGCCGCAGGAGCGGGAAGGTGATGGACCAGAACGACCGCCACCCGTTTGCGCCGTCCAGCGCAGCAGCCTCGTACAGCGATTCGGGGATCGACTGCAGGCCGCCATACAGCAGCACCATGTTGAACGGGATGCCCAGCCAGATGTTCGCGATGATCACGGCCCACAGCGACAAGTCGGTGTTGGAGAGCCAGCCGATGTCGGCTCCGCCGAACAGCGCGGAGTTCACGACGCCGTAGTCCTGGTTGAACATCCATCGCCAGACCGTTGCAGTGACGATCACCGGCAGCAGCCAGGGCAGCAGGATGAGTGAGCGCAGGACAACGGACAGCGGGAACCGCCGGGAGAAGAACACCGCCAGCCCCATGCCGATCGCGTACTGGAACACCAGCGACACCACTGTGAAGACGAGCGACTGCCACGAGATCGGGAAGAAGTCCGGGTCGGACACGATGTCGATGAAGTTCTGCAGCCCTACGAACCGCGCCTCTCCTGTGACGAAGGAGATTAGGGTCCAGTCCTGCATCGACAACACGATGCCGCGAATGATCGGGATCACGAGGAACAGACCCAGGAAGGCGATGACCGGCAGGAGGAACGCGATGCCAGCGAGATCCGACAGCTTCAGTTGCCTGCGACGGTGGACCGGAGGGAGACTGTGCACCGCCGTGTCCGCAGCCACCGGCTCGGTTTGGAGCACCATCGTCTTAGTCGAGCGACTTCTGCGCGGTCTCAAGAGCCTCCGACGGCGTCTTCGCGCCGGTCAGCGATTCCTGCATGGCCGTCCAGATCGCCTGGGATGCAATGGGGTACTCCGAGCCGAGGTCGCTGGTACGTCCGTACGCCGCCGCCACCGCATCGACCCAGGGCCGCAGAGCGGGATTCGCCTCCGCCTGCGCCTCTGCCTCATCCGGGTACGGAGAGATGTAGTTCTGGCCCTCGATCCAGGCCCGTGCGTTCTCTGGGTCGATGAAGCACTGCGCGAAGTCGGCGCTCGCCGCCTGCGTCTTCTCATCGCTGGCCACGACCTCGATGAACTCGCCGCCCAGGGGGCTCGGTGCCGGACCGCCGTCGATCGCGGGGATCGGCACGACGGCATAGGGGATGCCCGCATCGTCGAGCGCACCGAGCTGCCATGTGCCGTTGACCATCATCGCCGCCCCTCCGGCGAGGAACTGGTCGCGGACGTCCTGCTGGTTGGAGTTGATGTTCGACTCCGCAGCCTGGCCGCTCTGCATCCAGTCGGTCCACAGCTGCAGTGCTTCAGTAGCCTCCGGCGAAGAGAGGTCCGCGAGGTCGGCACCGGCGCCCCAGAAGAAGGGGAGGAACTGGAACGTACCCTCCTCGGAATTTGTCGCCGAAAATGCGATCCCCCTGGTGTCGCCCTGTGTCGTGGCCTGGACTGCGGCTCGCAACTCATCCCACGTGGTGGGTGGTGCGACGTCGGCGGCCTTCAACTTCTCCGTGTTGTAGAACAGCGCCAGCGTGTTGGAACCGAGCGAGCCTCCGTAGGTCTTGTCGTCGACCTGCGCGGCTGCGAGCACGTTCTCCCGCTGACCATCTGTGTCGAGTCCGGACGTCGCGTTATCCACGAGCAGTCCGGTCTCGGCGAATTGCGCGACCGTCGGATTGTCGAGGATCACGAGGTCAGGCGTACTGCCAGCGGATGCCGACTGCAACAGATTGTCCGTGACGGCAGCATCTGATGTGCGCTTGATCTTGATGCCAGTCTCGTCCTCGCACGTCGAGATCAGCTGGCCGAACGGGGAATCGGCGTCGTACTGCGTGAACCCGTCCCAGAACGTCAAGACTGAGCCATCAGCGCTGTCCCCGCCAGCGCCTGCCGAGCACGCTGTGACAGCAAGAACGAGCGGGGCGACTGCGAGAGCCGCGATGACGCGTGAATATTGCATTTCACTCTTCCTCTCTGAAGGGTGCGGTGTCTCCATCAATGGAGAACCGGTTCGCCATTGCGTATGACATTAGCAAGTGAACCGGTTCTCCGAAAGCCCGAATTTCAGATCAGCGCGCCGGGCGCACTCCGAGCGGCGATCCGTCAGCTCGAATCGCGCGACTGGCGCAGCGCATTGACGAGACCGCGCAGACGGACCGGACCCGACGAGCGCTTCGCGAGCAGGGTGGGGGGAATCAGCTCAATGACGCCGGGGAGCTCCCCGGCGAGTTCAGCGACAGCGCGGTCCACTGCGCGCTCGAGCATCTTCCTGCCGGGCAGGTCGAGCACGGTCAGATCCGGATACAGCGGCACCATCCGCTCGATGGGCGCGAGGGTGACCACGGAGAGATCGTCCGGAATGGAGAAACCGCGCTCACGCGAGCAGCGCAGCAATGCGTCCAGCAGCGGGACGTTGTGCAGGATGATCGCCGTCGTGTCGGGCCTCTCCTCGAGCAGCTCGTCGAGCCATCGATCGAAGTCGTCTGGCTCTGCCCCGACCGATTGAAAGCTCACGTTCACACCTGCTCTCGCCCCGGCATTCGCGGCCCCCGTACTGAATCTGGTCATCCATGACAGCTCCGCTCCGGCGCGCGGCGAACCCACCACCGAGATGTCGCGGTGCCCGAGTTCGACCAAGTGGTCGACGGCCAGTCGCGCAGATCCTTCGAAATCCAGATCGACGGCGCTGAGCCCTGCCGTGTCCTCCGGCATCCCGACGATCACCGCAGGCTTGCCGATGGAGCGGATCATCGGGAGTCGATGATCGTGCATCAGTACGTCCATCACCAGCAGCGCATCGACGATCGGATCCGTGACGGTCTGGTCCTCGTCCCTGCCCATCACGAGCAGATCGTAGCCGCGTTCCTTGGCGGCGAACATGGCTGAGCGCACGAATCGCATGAAGATGTCGGCATCAGCCTCGGGCTGGTGCGGGGCCACCGACGCGAGCAGCCCGATGATGTTCGTCTTGCCGAGCGATAGAGCTCGGGCCGTTGGGTCCGGCCGGTAGCCGAGGCGCAACGCGCTCTCGCGCACGCGGGCCACCGTCTCCGCAGGCAGACGCTTGTTGCCGCTGAACGCATATGAGACTGTGCTCGCGGACACACCTGCGGCTTCGGCGACGTCTCGGATGGTGACCATACACACATTTCTAGCCCACCCCGACACAGAAGCCCGCTCAGGTTGTCCTCGGCTGACCGCGACGGTCGAGCCACCGGTTCGTTCACCCGCCAAGCCCCGGAGCCGGGGCACCCGCCAACACCCTCCCGGCTCGCGGGTCGCAGCACGCCGCAACCCTCCAGCTGAAGCGGCCAGCTGCGACCTGCGAAGACCGGGAGACGCCGCTCAGGGAGTGTCGGACTTACGCCCGCCGGCCTCCAGCATGTCTCCCGCCGGCAGCTCCTTGTGCCCACCGAACTGCAGGCGCATCGCCGAGAGCACCTGGTTCGCGAAATGATCCTCGCCGCGCGACGCGAAGCGCTCGAACAACGCCGAGGACAGCACGGGCACGGGCACGCCCACATCGATGGCGGCCTTCACGGTCCAGCGACCCTCACCGGAATCCGATACGCGGCCGGCGAGCCCCTCGAGTGTGGGGTTCTCGGCGAGCGCAGTCGCGGTCAGATCCAGCAGCCAGGACGAGATGACCGATCCGCGACGCCACAGCTCGGAGACGGCAGCGGTGTCGATCGGGAACTGGTAGTACTCCGGCTCCTCCAACGGCGCGATCTCAGCGGAGTGCTCAGCCTCGCGCACGCCGGCGTCCGCATTCTCCAGAATGTTCAGTCCCTCGGCGATCGCGGCCATGATGCCGTACTCGATGCCGTTGTGCACCATCTTCACGAAGTGCCCCGAACCCGACGGACCGCAGTGCAGATAGCCCTGCTCCTCGGGCGCCAGGTCGCCGGTGCGGCCCGGGGTGCGCTCGATCTCGCCCACACCGGGTGAGATGGTCTTCAGCAGAGGTTCGATGTGCTTGACTGCGGCATCCGATCCGCCGACCATCAGACAGTACCCGCGCTCAAGCCCGAACACGCCGCCACTGGTGCCGGCATCGACGTACTCGATGCCCTTCTCTCGCATCGCCTTCGCGCGACGCACGTCGTCGCGGTAGTTGGAGTTGCCGCCGTCGATGATGATGTCGCCCGGCTCGAGCACCGCGGCGACCTCGTCCGCGACCTGTCCGGTCAGCGAAGCGGGAACCATCAGCCACACCACGCGCGGGGTCTGCAGCTTGGCTGCGAAGTCCTTCAGATCGGATGCTCCGGTCGCGCCGTCCTCGGAAAGCACAGCCACCGCATCCTGATTGACGTCGTACGCGACGCATTCGTGCCCGTCCTGCATCAGCCGCCGCACGATATTCGCGCCCATCCGGCCAAGTCCGATCATTCCCAGTTGCATCGCATCTCCTCACATCGGTCCTTCCATCGTCCTCCGCGCGGCTGTGTATGGCACACAGATGACGCGCGAGCATGATCAGATGGGCACTTCGAGGTAGCTGCCGAATGACCGGTATCCGGAGCTGGGTCCGTAGGGGCCCAGGGCTCTGGCGCCGGAGGGTGCGGTGATCAGGGCGATCGAACGGTTGCGGGATTCGTTGATCCCCGACTGCACTCCGAGGAACTGCGACGCGAGTGCTGTGTCACCGCGGTCCTGCGCGGCGATCGCTGCCCGCATGAGCGGGTCGTTCGCGTAGCTGGGTTCGCCGCCGATGCTGATCGTCGCCGGCGGCGCATAGCTGATTTCGCCGGCGGCGAGAACCGTCGGCGCCGGGAGGTAGTTCGTCGCGGTGCTGAATCCGGTCCCACCGCCGCCGATCGTCATGGTCGAGGGGGCGTAGCCGGTGCCGCTGCCGAGTGCTGCGGAGGCCGGAGGTGTTCGAGGCGCCCGTTGATCGCTTCGGTGGGTCCGTTCGAGGTGCCGGGGCGTTCGAAGAACGCGAGCACGTCGGCGGCGCGCTGCTTCAACGTCCGCCCGAGTCGGCGGATCTCGGTGAGAGC
>DXDC01000078.1 GCA_019115685.1 Candidatus Agrococcus pullicola | reverse complement strand
GCGCGAGTCGGGATCGGGTTCTCGATCATCGACTCGAGCACCTGCGTGGCCACGATAACGGGCTTTGCCCAACGTCGCGCATGCTCGATGGCGCGCTTCTGCACGAGCGGAACTTCCTCGAGCGGAAGTTCCACGCCGAGATCGCCGCGCGCCACCATGATCCCATCGAACGCGTCGATGATCGCCTTGAGGTTGTCGACAGCCTGCGGCTTCTCGATCTTCGCGACGACGGGAAGCCGGCGGCCCTCTTCATCCATGATCTCGTGCACGCGCTGTATATCGTCCGCGCTCCGCACGAAGGACAGCGCAATGATGTCTGCTCCGAGGTGGAGCGCCCAACGAAGATCGTCTTCGTCCTTCTCGCTCAGCGCGGGGACATCGACGGGAACCCCGGGCAGATTGATGCCTTTGTTGTCGCTGATGCGTCCGGCCACCTCCACTTCAGCCCTGACTTTCACGTCATCGCTTTCGAGCGCACGCAGCACGACCCGACCGTCATCGATGAGGAGCTTGTCGCCGGGGGAAACGTCCTTTGCGAGCCCGGCGAATGTCGTCGAGACAGTGTCCTTGTCGCCGGGAACATCCTCGGTCGTGATGGTGATGACGTCTCCGACAGCGAGATCCTGCGGCCCTGCTGCGATCTTGCCGAGCCGGATCTTGGGGCCCTGCAGGTCGACGAGGATCCCCACGGGGACGCGAAGAGCGTCACTCGCGCGTCGAATGTTCGCGTACACCTTCTCGTGAATTTCGTGGCTGCCGTGGCTCAAGTTCAGGCGCGCAATATTCACGCCCGCCTTGATGGCATCCGTCGTTTGCTCGTAGCTTGAAAGTGATGGTCCGAAGGTAGCGACGATCTTCGCGCGCTTCATGGTCTCTCCTGTCCCCTCAGAATTGCCTCGTCACGGTGGTCGCGAGGCCGGGCTACCCATGTTAGCGGTGCAGCACCTTTGTGCGATCTATGCGGTGTGTGATTGCCTTCTGAGCGAACCCGGAGAGACCGTCAGCGGGCCCCTATTGGACGATCACTCGCGCGAACCGGAGCGGGCAGGATGGTCGATCCCGTCAGGTACTCGTCGACCGCGGCGGCCGCGGCGCGCCCCTCTGCGATTGCCCAGACAATGAGACTCGAGCCTCGTCCCGCGTCGCCGGCGACGAACACTCCCTCTTCGCTGGTCGAGAAATTTTCTTGCCTGCTGAACGCGCCGTGATCGAGCGAGATCGGGAGTGACTCATCCGTTTCAACGCCCGTGAATCCGAGTGCCAGGAGCACCAGATCAGCCGGGATCTCGCGCTCGGTGCCTTGCTTCGGCCTGCGAACGCCATCGATGATCTCGGTGTCCGCAACACGGAGCGCTCGCACGTGACCCTCCCCGTTGTCCACGAACTCCACGGTCGAGACCAGGAACCTGCGCTCTCCGCCCTCTTCATGGCTCGACTGCACTTCGAACACGTTCGGATGCATCGGCCACGGCTGTGTTTCGGGCCGGTCGGTTGGAGGTTTGATGCCGATGGCTAGATTCGTGACGCTCGCCGCGCTCTGTCGGTGCGCTGTTCCAATGCAGTCGGAGCCGGTGTCACCACCGCCGAGCACGACAACGTGCTTTCCGTGCGCGTCGATGGGGTCGCCGACCTCTTCGCCGGCGACGAGACGGTTCTGCCTGACCAGGTAATCCATCGCGGCGTGAATGCCCTGCAGTTCACGCCCGGGGATTGGCAGGTCTCGCGGCACCGGGGCACCGATCGCCACGACGATCGCGTCGAACCTGTCGCGCAGCTCACTCCACCCGAGGTCGGTGCCAACTTCGATGCCTGTCCTGAATCGAGTCCCCTCGGCACGCATCTGCTTGACCCGTGCATCGATGCGGCGCTTCTCGAGTTTGAAGTCCGGAATGCCGTAGCGCAAGAGCCCCCCGACCTCCTGGTCGCGCTCGTATACGGCCACCGTATGGCCGGCGCGGGTCAGCTGCTGGGCGGCTGCGAGCCCGGCCGGGCCAGAGCCCACGACCGCGACCGTTTGGCCGGTAAGCCGCGCCGGCGGATGCGGCTCCAGCCAGTCGTTATCGAAGATCTCGTCGGCGATGAACTGCTCGACGGCTTTGATCGTGACGGCCGGCTGATTAATCCCGAGTACGCAAGCGGACTCGCACGGCGCAGGGCACAGCAGGCCCGTGAACTCCGGGAAGTTGTTGGTCGAAAGCAGATTCTCGGCTGCTAGGCGACTCTGGTGCCGCCAGGTGAAGTCATTGAATTCGGGGATGAGGTTGCCGAGCGGACAGCCCTGGTGGCAGAAGGGGACTCCGCAGTCCATGCAGCGCCCCGCCTGTCGATCGAGTACCGCACGGTCGCCCTTCTCCCCGACCTCTCGGTAATCGAGAATTCGAACCGGCACGGGCCGCTTCTGCGGTTCCTCGCGCTGAGTCACCTTCAGAAAGCCACGCGGATCAGCCACGGGTCACCTCCAGGATGCGGTCCCAGGTCTTCGGTCCGTCGGGGTCATCACCAGATTCGACAGCGCGTTCGCGGATTGCCCTGACCGCCGCCCAATCGCGCGGGACGATCTTCGTGAATGCAGACCAATCGGCTTGCGCGAGGATGCGCCTCGCAAGCTCGGAATCCGTGAGCTGCGCATGCAGCTCCAGCAGTGCACGAAGCTCGGTCACGTCTTCGTCGCTCAGTCCGCGCATCTGCAGTTCACCGGTCGCGATCGCATCGCGGTTGAGCTTCGCGCGATCGAGGTTGCGGACGTAGGCGACACCCCCGGACATTCCAGCACCGATGTTGCGTCCCGTCTCACCGAGGATGACTGCGAGCCCGCCGGTCATGTACTCGAGCGCGTGATCGCCAGCGCCCTCGCAGATGGCCGTCGCGCCGGAGTTTCGCACGAGGAAACGCTCGCCGACGATGCCGCGCAGCGCGAGCAAGCCTCCGGTCGCACCGTATCCGATCACATTTCCTGCGACCACGTTCTCCTCTGCCGTCAGCGTTGCATTCCGGTCGGGGCGTACGACGATCTGACCGCCGGACAGGCCCTTGCCGACGTAGTCGTTGGCATCTCCCAGCAGCTCGATGGTTATGCCCCGCGGGATGAACGCGCC
>DXDC01000077.1 GCA_019115685.1 Candidatus Agrococcus pullicola | reverse complement strand
AGGAAGCGTCGCGGATCATCGCGAACGCGCAGTCTCGCATCGAGTCGGAGCGGTCGAGTGCCGCTGCCGAACTTCGCCGCGAGGTGGGCACGCTCGCACTCGACCTCTCAGAGAAGGTCGTCGGCGAGAGCCTGACGGACGACAGAGCATCCGCCATCGTCGATCGATTCCTCGCTGACCTCGAGGCACAGGAGGCTGGTCGCTAGTGAGCAGCGTATCCCGAGCGTCACTGGAGAGCGTCGTCGACGCTACGCACAGCGAACAGCTCTCCGTCGCAGACGCGGCCTCGATCCTGGCGGCGAGCCGGGCAATCGAGACCACACCGCAGTTGCAGTCGGCACTGGCCGACAGCGTTGCCGATGCGGACGCGCGTGCGGGGCTCGCTGAGCGGGCCTTCGCATCGCTCGCACCGGGCCCGCGCGCGGTGGTTGCGAACGCTGCTCGGGCACGCTGGTCGGACAGCGCGGACATTCTCGACGCGCTGGAGGTGGTGGGCATCCAGCAGGCCGCCCGCGCATCCGGTTCGGAAGGGATCGGCGAAGAGCTCAGGCAGTTCGCCGATGCTGTCGCGGCCAACCCCGAACTTGAGCTGACGCTCAACGATCGCTTGGCTCCGGTAGACGGCAAGGCAGCCCTGGTGCAGCGACTGCTGCAGGGCAAAGCCTCCGAAGCGACCCTCGTCATCGCCGAGCACCTCGTGCGGAGCCCGCGCGGACGCCGTGTCAGGACGCTGCTCTCGCGGGCGCAGACTGCGGTGGCGAATGCGTCCGGCGAGGCGCTCGCGACCGTCGCGACGGCGCAGGAGCTGCCGGCGACGCAGCTCGAGCGACTGACCGACGGACTCCAGAAGCGATACGGCGGTCGACTGCGTGTTACGCAGATCATCGACCCTTCGATCATCGGCGGGCTCCGGATCACTGTCGGCGACGACGTGATCGACGGTACGCTCCGCACCAAGTACAACGACCTCCGACTGCAGCTCGGTTAGGTCACAGAACACCCGAGAGGCAAGACAAGAGACTATGTCTGACATCACCATCAGCCCCGAAGAGATCAAGGGTGCGCTCGCTGACTTCGTGTCGTCGTACGAGTCGAAGACATCGACGACCGCCGAGGTCGGCACCGTGACCGACGCAGCGGACGGCATCGCGCACGTCGCTGGCATGCCGAGCGTTATGGCGAACGAACTCGTTCGTTTCGCGGACGGCACGCTCGGCCTCGCGCAGAACCTCGACGAGACCGAGATCGGTGTCATCGTGCTCGGTGAGTTCGACGGCATCGAAGAGGGGATGGAGGTGACCCGCACGGGCGAGGTGCTCTCCGTACCCATCGGCGACGGTTACCTCGGCCGCGTCATCGACCCGCTCGGCAATGCCATCGACGGCCTCGGCGACATTGAAACCGTTGGCCGCCGCGCACTCGAGCTTCAGGCTCCCGGCGTCATGCAGCGCAAGAGCGTGCACGAGCCGCTCCAGACCGGCATCAAGGCGATCGACGCCATGATCCCCGTCGGCCGCGGACAGCGTCAGCTGATCATCGGCGACCGCCAGACGGGTAAGACCGCCATCGCGATCGACACCATCATCAACCAGAAGGAGAACTGGGAGTCCGGCGACGAGAACAAGCAGGTTCGCTGCATCTACGTCGCGGTCGGTCAGAAGGGGTCGACGATCGCCGCCGTCAAGGGCGCGCTCGAAGACGCAGGCGCAATGGAGTACACCACGATCGTCGCGGCTCCCGCCTCCGACCCCGCCGGCTTCAAGTACCTGGCCCCCTACACCGGTTCGGCCATCGGCCAGCACTGGATGTACGAGGGCAAGCACGTGCTGATCATCTTCGATGACCTGTCGAAGCAGGCGGAGGCATACCGTGCTGTATCGCTGCTGCTGCGCCGCCCACCGGGCCGTGAGGCGTACCCCGGGGATGTGTTCTACCTGCACTCGCGTCTGCTCGAGCGCTGCGCGAAGCTCTCCGACGACATGGGCGCCGGCTCGATGACGGGTCTGCCGATCATCGAGACGAAGGCGAACGACGTCTCGGCGTACATCCCGACGAACGTGATCTCGATCACCGACGGTCAGATCTTCCTGCAGTCCGACCTGTTCAACGCCAACCAGCGCCCGGCGGTCGACGTGGGTATTTCGGTATCGCGTGTCGGTGGTGACGCACAGGTGAAGTCGATCAAGAAGGTCTCGGGAACGCTGAAGCTCGAGCTCGCGCAGTACCGCGCCCTCGAGGCGTTCGCGATGTTCGCATCCGACCTCGACGCGGCCAGTCGACGTCAGCTCGAGCGCGGTGCTCGCCTCACCGAGCTGCTGAAGCAGCCCCAGTACTCGCCGTACCCGGTCGAGGAGCAGGTCGTCTCGATCTGGGCAGGCACGAACGGCAAGCTCGACACCGTCCCCGTCGATGACGTGCTGCGGTTCGAGGCCGAGCTGCTCGAGTACTTGCGCATGAACACCGATATCCTGTCGACGCTCAAGGAAACCAATGCTCTGAGCGACGAGATTCTCGCCGACCTGGAGACGCAGGTGGACGAGTTCACGAAGGGCTTCAAGACGAGCGAGCCGGCACCCGTCGGCAGCGAGTCGGATGCCGAGCAGCCGTTCGAGGACGTCAACCAGGAAAAGATCGTCAAGGGCGCTCGATAAACCATGGGAGCGAAGCTCAGGGTCTATACGCAGAAGATTCGTTCTGCGCAGACGACCAAGAAGATTACCAAGGCGATGGAGCTCATCGCTGCTTCGCGCATCCAGAAAGCGCTTGCACGAGTCAAGGCGTCATCGCCGTACGCACGCGCGATCACGCGCGCAGTGAGCGGCGTCGCGGCGCACAGCGATGAGGGGCACGTGCTCACCACCGAGCGGGAGACGATTCGTCGTAGCGCGATCGTCGTGCTGACCTCGGATCGCGGACTCGCCGGCGCATTCAATGCGCAAATACTGCGCGAGGCCACCGAGCTCAAGACCCGTCTCGAGAACGAGGGCAAGGAAGTCGATCACTACCTCGTGGGCCGCAAGGCCGTGCAGTACTTCGATTTCCGCCGGCGTCCGTACGTTCGCGACTGGCAGGGAGAAACGGACGTACCGACCGCGAAGCTGGCGCAAGAGATCTCCGGCGCAGTCGTCGAGTCGTACATGACCGGCGGCGAGGATGGCGGCGTTGACGAGATCCACGTGCTGTACAACCGTTTTGTGAGCATGATGACGCAGGAGCCGAGCACCATCCGCTTGCTGCCGCTCGAGGTCGTGGAGCCGGAGAAGAGCAGGATCGCGAACGAAGCGCTGCCGCTCTACGAATTCGAGCCGGAACCGCAGAGCGTGCTCGACGCGCTGCTTCCCGTGTATGTCGAAAGCCGCATTCTCAACGCACTGCTGCAGTCGGCGGCCTCCAAGCAGGCGGCCACGCAGAAGGCGATGAAGTCTGCCAGCGACAACGCGGACAAGCTCATTACGGACTACACCCGCCTGCGCAACAACGCACGTCAGGCGGAGATCACCCAGCAGATCAGCGAGATCGTGGGCGGCGCGGACGCCCTGGCCTCGTAACCGCCGCAGAAAGGCAACACACTCATGACCATGACAGAGACGACCAACGTCGAAACCCAGACGCCGGGTGTCGGTCGCATTGCGCGCGTTACCGGCCCGGTCGTCGATATCGAGTTCCCTCACGACCAGATTCCAGCAGTCTACAACGCGCTCGAGACCACCGTCAGTTTCGGTGAGGGTCAGCAGACCTCTCGCCTCGTGCTCGAGGTTGCTCAGCACCTCGGCGACGACCTCGTGCGTGCCATCGCACTGAAGCCGACCGACGGTCTTGTACGCGGCCAGGAGGTGCGCGACACGGGCGAGGCGATCTCCGTGCCCGTCGGCGACGTGACCAAGGGCAAGGTGTTCAACGTCACCGGTGAC
>DXDC01000076.1 GCA_019115685.1 Candidatus Agrococcus pullicola | reverse complement strand
CGTGCGCTCGCAGCCATCGAAGCCGCGGGCATCCCTTTCACGGCGAGTAAGCACGAACCGAGCGGCTCGCTCGAGGAGGCCGCCCGTGCAAGGGGCGTTACACCCGGCGAGATCGTGAAGTCGATGGTCGTGAGGCTCGGGGAGGGCCGCTATGCGATCGCTCTCGTGCCCGGCGATCGGAAGATCTCGTGGCCGAAGCTGCGGCATGCGATGGGCGTCAATCGAGCGTCCATGCCGCCCGCCGAGGAGGCGTTCGGGGTCACGGGATACGAACGCGGCACGATAACGCCGTTCGGTGCGAACGGCGATCTCCCCGTGCTGACAGACGTGACGGTGCCGGACGGGCCGATATCGATGGGAGGCGGGGCCCATCGGGTCGCCGTCTACCTGCTCGGAAGCGACCTGAAAGGTCGCTTCGATGCGCAAGTGCTCGACATAACGGAACCTGTGACATAAGCCGAGAAAATCGTTCATTCGTACGACACGAACGATTCACCCGAATACGGTCGAATCGTTGCATGAGTCGGACACGCATCCTTGTCTCCTCAGGTCTCGGCATCGCCAGTCTCGCCGCCCTCGGCGTCGGCGGAAGGCTCTTACTAACCCGTCAAGCCGCGATAGCGCGCCGCCGCATAGGAAAACCGCTGGGCGAAGAGTCCATCGACGCCGACCGCGTGTGGCGACGATCACTGGCCGGCAAGCCCGCGGAGCTCTTACTGCTGGGCGACTCTCTCGCCGCGGGCCTCGGAGCGGAGCGTCGGAAAGACACGCTGGGCGGTCGACTTTCCAAGGGGCTCGCGCGGCAGCTGGGGCGCCCTGTGAGGTTGCGCACGGTGGCGCAGGTCGGGTCCGAATCGTCGGCACTCGCTACGCAGCTGGACTCATTACCACCGGGATACCGGCCCGACGCGGCGGTGATCGTGGTCGGCGGCAACGACGTCACACACCGCGTGCCCATCGCCGAGTCGGTCGCGCATCTGAAAGCCGCGATCGAGCGGCTGCGACAAAGAGGGGCCGTCGCCATCGTCGGCACCTGCCCCGATCTCGGCGCGCTCCGCCCCGTCCCTCAGCCGCTTCGAACTCTCGGTGCTCGTCTGTCGTGGCAGCTGGCTGCGGCTCAAGCGGCTGCGGCAGCCGACGCCGGCGCCGTCAGCGTCGATCTCCGACGCGCTGTGGGGCCGATCTTCGTCGACGATCCGGACGGCATGTTCAGCCTGGACCGCTTCCATCCCAGCGCTCTCGGGTACCGGCGTACCGCGGAGGCGCTGCTTCCCGCGTTGGCCGAGCTCGTTCGTCCTACTGTCGGCGTGCCCGGGCAGAACGTTCGCGACCTTGCTCCCGGAGACGATTCATAGCCACGCGGAGCGTTCGTGCCAGTAGCGCATCGAACGCGAACTCCGGTGCGCCTTTCGCAACTCGCTCGCGCGGGGCCTCGAGCGATTCGAGAACCTCTTCGGCAGCCGCGTCCCGCCGGTGGAAGTCCGTCTCGTTCAGCTTGCTCGGGGCTTCGAGCGACTCGAGTTCGTCGAGGCCGACGATTTCGGTCAGGCCCCTGACGTAGTCGACGTTCAGCTACCGCAGGCTGCTGCAGCCTCGCAGGTCGATGTGCTTGGCCGTCCCTCCGCTGATCACGAGGCTTTCGAGGTTCGGTAGCTTCGCGAGTTCGCCGTCGGGAACGACCGATGAGTACAGCCCGAGCGATCGTATGCGCGGATCGAGGGCCGTGGCGTCGAAGGTGACGTTCTCGAGCATCACCCTGGTGTGCATCCAGCGTTGGTGGTTGTCGGTGATCCAGCGAGTTTCAACGTTCAAGGAATGCGCTCCTCAAGCGACCGAGTCATGCGTGTTTCACGCAAAACGATCCCGCGCGACTCGCGCTCTGCCTCTTCGCCGGTGAGGCGCCAGCCGAACTGCTCGTACACCCGCATCGCACTATCGTTGCCGATCAGAACCCACAGATAGGCGATGCGGCAGCCGCGATCGCGCAACTGCCTCAGCGCGTCGTGCATCAGGGCTCGGCCCGCTCCCTGCCCCCAGCGTTCCGGATGCACGTAGTAGCCTCTCAACTCGCCTCCGTCAGGGTCGTGCCCGGTCGAGACGGCGCTCCAGCCGATGACCTCATCGTCGAGTTCGGCGACACGGAGTGCGAGACCCCGCGGCGGAGTCCGCACCGTTTCTCCCCAGGTCACTATCCGATGCTCGACATCCATCGCGGCGAGGAACGCGTCGTCGATCAAACCCGCGTACGCCGCGCACCAGGCGTCGACCTGGATGCGCGCGATCGCGGCCGCGTCTTCCGCTAGGGCATCACGGACGGTGACGGACATGGTGCTCATCGTAGTCGCGGTTCTGAAACACGGCGCGGTGCTCGAAATACCGCGAAAAACGCCGCATCTCAGTGCAGAGCTTGCATATCGCCGTCTTTCGTAACCGCTCGGCGTCGCGCATTGTGATGGCCATGCGACCAGTGTAAGGACGTCGGGCGCAACGAGGATCCGGGTCCGAGCGCGCCGTCGCTAGTCGCGTTTGAAGACCGTCTCGCCCCCGACCACCGTCCGGACGACGTGGGCCTCGAGCAGCTCATCGAGATCGGTGGCGAAGATGTCGCGATCGAGCACGATGAAGTCGGCGAACAACCCGGCGGCGACCCGGCCGTAACGATCGTCGGCTCCGCAGGCCCAGGCCGTATCGCGCGTTGCGTGCACCACCGCGTCGGCGAGCGGAACCGCGTAGCCGGGCAGATTGGGTTCGAGCTCCGGGTTCAGCGCCGACCGCCTGGTAGCGGCGACGAACATGTTGGGCAGCGGCGCGTGCGGGGAGGTCGGCGAGTCGCTACCGAACGCCAGGCGGGCTCCCTGCTCGGTCATCTCGGGCCACGGGTAGCCGCGATCGATACGTTCGTCGCCGAGCATCGTGCGCCAGTTCTCCTGAATCGCGGGGTCGCAGTGCACCGGCTGCATCGAAGCGGTGATGCCCAGGGCGGCGAGACGGGCGATGTCGTCCGGGTCGACGACTTCCAGGTGCTCGATGCGGTGGCGGCGCCGAGCGGGACCGTTCGCGGCCACAGCTCGTTCGATGGCAGTGATAGCAATATCTGCCGTCTCGTCTCCGATGGCGTGGATGGCGATCTGCAGCCCTGCCGCATCCGCGGCGATGATGACCGGGGTCAGTTCGTCCAACGGCCAGATCGGGCCGGGAAGCGCTCCGTTCGCATAGGGCTGCCTGACGGCGGCCGTGCAGCCGTCGACCGTGCCGTCGGCGATGATCTTGATCCCGATGACGCGCAGCCGGTCGCTATGCTCCTCGGCGGCGAGCTCGACCACACGGTTCACTTGCTCGAGGTCGCGCTGCCGATCTCCCGTGCGGTGAACGATCACGTGTGCCGCGATGCGAGCCGTCAGCTCGTCCGCGTCGCTCGCGCGGCGCATGCTGGCGAGATCGGCTTCATCGAGTGCCATCTCCGTTGTCGCGGTAATGCCCGACTCACGGTAGGCGCGAAGCGCTGCGGCGAGTGATCTATCGATGTCGTCGTCGGTCTTGAAGCGGTCGAGGGTCGACCAGACGAGTTGCTCCATCGCCGTTTCATCGATGAGCCCGGTAGCATGCCCGTCTTCATCGCGATGGATAGTCCCCCCAGGAGGCGACGGAGTGTCGTCGTCGACCCCGATCTCGGCCAGAGCTGCGGAGTTCAACCAGATGGAGTGCAGGTCGTGTGCGAGTACGTACACAGGTACATCGGGAACCGCTTCGTCGAGCATCTCGCGGTGCGGAGCTCCCGTCGCCGAGCGCTGCCAGCCCTGCGCACGGATGCGGGGCGCGGTCCGATCGGCGGCCGCTTTCATGAGTCGGTGCTGCAGTTCCTGCAGGTCGCCGGCGCTCCAGAGGTCCACGTGACCCGCGGCCTCACCTGTGTGCACGACGTGCGCGTGGCCGTCGACGAAACCCGGCAGGACGAGCGCGCCCGCCAGCTCCGTTTCCGCCGCGTTCGGAGCGATCCTACGTGCCGTGTCGTCGTCGCCGACGTAGAGAACGCGGTCGCCCTGCACGGCGATCGCGGTCGCCCACGGCCTCCGGTCGGCGGTGAAGACTTTGCCGCCGGTGAACAATTGTGTGTCTGGCATGTCAGTAACTCCCGGATTCGATGTTGCTCTGTTCAAGCTTGCTGCTTCGATGTCGTTCACGGGCGTCCTTTGCCGGCCAGCGGGCTGCGCAGCAGCAGCGCGTACGCAACGGAGGAGACGATGATGCCGACCGGCACTGACAGGTCGATGTATCCGATCGCTGCGGAAATCGGCCCGGTCCAGATCACTGTCGAAAGGCAGAGCGCGCTTGCGATCCCGCCGAGTACGAAAGCCACGAGCCCGGGGACACCCCAGCCTCCCGTGTACCAGTAGCGCCCGTGCCGGGTGTCGTCGAACAGGTCGGTACCCTCGTACGCGTTGCGGCGCAGCAGCTGATCCGTGACGAAGATGGCCATGACCGGCGCGGCCACGATGATCAGGAACTGCAGGAGCAGATTCACGGCGTCCAGGAACGTTGTCGAGAGCGTGAGGTAGATCGTCAGGCCGGTGCCGATGATGCCGACGATGATCGCGGCAGGGATGCGGCGCAGCGGCACTCCGATGGCCTGCAACGCCATGCTCGATGTGTAGGTGGTCATGCCGTTGAGCGCGATGCAGTTCACGATCACACCCAGCACCAGTAGCGGAGCGAGAGCCGCCGGCAGCATGCCGAGCATGACCTGCTCCGCTCCCGAGTGAATGGAGTCGGTCGTGACGGCCGTGGCCATGAGCGCTCCGACGATCGTGAAGAACATCATCGGAATCGCGCCGCCGAAGCCGGTTGCCGCGGCAATGTGCGAAGGCTTCGACGAGCGAGGCAGATAGCGCGCCATATCCGGGCTGTTGATGAACGACAGTGGGGAGGACGCCAGGATGGTGAAGCCGACCGTGATCGCCGACCAGAGCGCCACGCCCTGCAATGGCTCGGCCGGCTGGTATCCCCAGTCGACCTGCGGCAGGATGAAGCCCGTCAGCACCAGGAAGATGGCGACGAGCCCGATCGCGACGAAGGAGTACACGCGCAGGATGAGCGCGTGGCCGTAGACGGCGACGAGCACGGTGATCGACGCGACCACCAGGGCGACCACGATGGGTGCAGCGACCGGGGCATCCCAGCCGAGCTGAGCGAGCATCCCGGCGCCGAGGAACGCGGCGGCGAGCCAGTTGAGCGCCAGGTACACCGCCGCGACCAGCCAGCCGATGAACGCGACGATGATCCTGTTGCCGACGATGCCGTATATGGCGCGCATGACCACGGAGCCTGAGGTGCCGGCGCGCGGGCCGCTGGCCGCGATCCTCC
>DXDC01000075.1 GCA_019115685.1 Candidatus Agrococcus pullicola | reverse complement strand
CGGTGCGGGCGAACGCGCCTGCGGAATCGAAGCGGTTGGACAGCAACCCTGCTGAAGCGAGCTCCGCGATGGAGCCGGCCGAGTCGAGATACGAGCGCAGCCTGCGGCCGGACCCCGGCTCGATGTCCTCGAACTTCGCGATCGTGGCCTCCGGGTCACCCGAGATCGTGATCCGATCATCCCGCTCAAACAGCACGCTGTACCCGGGGTCGAGCCGCACGACGTCGAGTTCACGCTCGAGCTCGGACCCGAGCAGTCGAAACGCGTGCTCGTACTGCTCGCGCATGAGCATCCACGACGGCCCGGTGTCGAAGACGAACCCCTTCGACTCCCAGCGCCCCGCTCTGCCGCCGAGGGTATCCCGCTGTTCCACGAGCGTCACGTCGTGACCGTCGCGGGCGAGCATGCCCGCGCTGGCGATACCGGCTATGCCACCCCCGATCACCACGATCTTCATCGCACGAGCCCTCGTGATGCGGCGATCGCGATCGTCGCCTTCCGGTGCCGAGGTACGCTGAGCCGTCGCTTCGGCAGCTGGGGTGCCGGCACCTTGCGGATGCGCGCGGCGAGTTCCGCAAACAGATCGTGTGCGGCGAGCACCGCCGGACGGACCCTCCTGGGCAGCATAGGGATCGCGGCTCTTGCGACGCGGAGCTCGGACTCGATCGTGTCGAGCACATCACGCACCGCGAGCGCATCCGGACTGGCCGGATCGACACCCGGCAGGTAGGAGCGACCGAGCCCCTGCCCGTCTGCCCCCAGGTCACGGAGGAAATTGACGAGCTGGAATGCATTGCCGAGCGCCCTCGCACCGGTTTCGATGCGGTCCGCGTCAGCAGGAGACACACGCGCTCCGCTAGTGAAGCAGCGAATGCACATCAGCCCGACGACCTCCGCGGATCCGTACACGTAGGCACGAAGCTCTTCTTCGTCGGTGAAGCTCACCGGCTCGAGATCGCGTCGCATGGAGGCGAAGAACGGTTTCGTGAGCGTTTCGTCGATGTCCACCCTCGCTGCGGTCTCGGCAAACGCGTGGACGATGGGGTTCTGGCTGAAGCCTTCTGCGATGGCAACCGCAACCTCCCCCTCGAGGGCGTCGAGTCGAGCGCCGCACTCTCGCTGACCGAGCCCCGCTTCTGCTCCCGGTCCGTCGACAATCTCGTCAGCGATTCGCACAAGCGCGTACACGGTGCGAATGTCGCCACGGATGCGCGACGGCAGTAGTCGGGACGCAAGACTGAAGGACGTCGAGTAGCCCGCGATAACAGCAGCCGATGTCTCGCGACAGACGCGAGTGTACAGATCCAGCCCCGTCATCGTGCCCGTTCCACGGTGCGCAGCAGGAGCCGCTCGAGTTCACTCCGAGCGTGCGCTTCCAAGGCGATTGAGGCGATCTCCTGCCGCAGGAGCAGCACTTCATGCTCCATGCGCTGATGCAGCTGTTCCAGCGCACCGCTTTCCGTAAGCGCCACCCGGATGCGTGTCAGCGTCTCGAAATCGGCATCCGAATCCCCCCAATGATCCGCGACGGCGTTCCACGAAGCGGACTGGGACGCAAGATGGACCAGCATCGTCGGCGCACCGGTTTTCAGATCGCTCAACGCGCTCTTGCCCGTTATTCCAGCGTCCCCGAATGTACCCAACACGTCGTCGCGCAGCTGATACAAGACGCCCATCCGCAGACCGACGGAACCGAGTCTCTCGACGACGGCATCCGGCCTCCCGCCTATAAGGGCACCGAGCTCAAGAGGAGCACGAAAGGAGTAGTCCGCGGTTTTGCGCTCGAGCAGCGACGTTATGAGGCCTTCCTCTGGCTGCTGTCCCGCGTGCCAGACGTCATCGAACTCTCCCGTAGCAGCGGCGGACATCGCCCTGTCGACGATGTCCATCGCCTTGCGCCGCAGATCGATGGGCAGGTCGATTCTTGCGACCTCGCCGAGTCCACGTGCGAGCAGAATGTCGCCCGTGACAACTGCTGCTGTCAGCCCTATCCTCTCCGCGTGATCCTCAGCCAGCCCCGACCGTGATGCGCTGACCTCGGCCGCGAATGCGACGCTGGGTTTACCTCGCCGCTCCCTGTCGCCGTCGATGAGGTCATCGTGAATGAGCAGCGAAGCGTGTACGAGCTCCACCGCTGCTCCTGCACGCACAAGCGTGTCGGTCTCGACTTCGCTGCCCGCAGCTGCGATCAGGAGACGAGGGCGTAGAAGTTTGCCGCCGCAGACCGACTCCTTCGCCAACCGCTCGATGACGTGCTCGTGCTCCGGTTCCATAAGACTGTTTACCCGGTCGCGCACGCTCTCGAGAAGATGCTCCATCATGGTTGCGTCCCCTGCAGCGGCATGCGTTCGAGCTGCATGACCATCCATGGGCTGAACGCCCAAGGGGTGGACCGCACTCCGGCGAGGAGATCCTTCGCTTCGACCCATCGCCAGTCGATAACTTCCTCGGGATCGGGGTTAAGCGGTCCTACGAGCTTCGCCGAGAACACGGGGCATCGTTCGTTCTCGATGATGCCCGAATGATCGACTGCGCGATAGGCGAAATTCGGCAATATGAGCTCGAGAGACTTGATGCTCGCACCGAGTTCCTCTCCGACACGTCTGTGTACTGCGTCATCGATTGCTTCCCCGAGCGTTGGATGCCCGCAGCAGGCATTGGACCACACGCCCGGCCACGTGCGTTTACTGAGCGCGCGACGGGTGACGATCATCCTGCCCTCGCCGTCGGTGATGTGACAGGAGAAGGCGAGATGCAACGGTGTCGACTCGGAGTGCACGATCTCCTTCTCGGCAGTTCCCACGGTTCTCCCGTTGTCATCAAGCAGCACCACCAGCTCCCGGCCACTCGCATCATTCATGTTAGACAGCTTAGCTACTATTTAGCCTAGCTACCCACATTCTGCTCATAGAATTGAGCCATGACCGAAGCCGCAGCCCAAACGGAGCGCAAGCGTGCTCTCATCCACCAGGAGCACCTCGGTCCATCCCGCGAGACGATTACCGAGGAGGGCTTCGACGAAGCCACGGTGCAAGAGACGATCGAACTCCTCCGCGCACTGCACGCTTGGCACGTTGCCGCCGAAGAGCACAGCGCCGCCTCACAGCGGGGCATGCGCCTCGGATCCACCGACATGCGCGCGATTCGCTACCTGATGGCCTGCAAACGGGAAGGGGTCATCGTCACATCCGGCATGCTCGCGGAACACCTGGCCATAACAGGGCCGTCGGTGACGAAGATGCTCGATCGCCTCGAGCAGTACGGCCATGTTCGCCGCATGCCGCATCCGCGCGATCGCCGCGCTGTCTCAGTGGAGGTCACGGAGCAGACCTCGGAACGGGCGCGCAACACCATCGGCAGCGATCATGCGCGCAGGTTCGAGGTGATCGCGCGCCTGTCGAGCGGCGAACGCCAAGCGGCGACCAAGCTACTGCGCAAACTCTCGGCCCTCCCCGTCATCGAACACGAGCCCGAGCACTGAGACACAGCGGCGAAGTGCCGAAAGACGCGGTTTTTCCGAAGAGCTGACATTCGGCACGTTCTTCGGGCACGAATGTGGATTTCCGCGTCTTCTGGGACGCCATCCGTGAGACTAACCGAGCGTCGCCGGCCGCTCCCACTGCTCGCCTCGAACGTGCTCGTCGAGGAAGGCGATGAACGTCTCGTACCAGACCTGGGCGTTGCCGCGGCCGAGGATCCAGTGGCCCTCGTCGGGAAAGTACAGGTAGCGGTGCCGCGTGCGGCCGTGCTCGTCCCGCGGCGTCGAGGAGAACGCGTTGAGGTCGTACCAGAGGTGGTGACCCTGCGCGATCGGCACCCGGTAGTCCTTATCGCCGTGAATGACCAGCATCGGCACGACGATGTCGGTAACGGAATCCTTGGGGTTATAGGTCAGGTTCTGCGTCCGCATGGGCGCTTCCCAGCCTGCGTTGTCGGTCGTGTGCCCCATCGAGTCGGTATCCCAGAGGGACGCGTGCGTCACGATGCACTTGAACCTGTCGCCCGTGTGACCGGCGACCCAGTTCGCCATGTAGCCGCCGTAGCTGCCGCCGCCGAAAGCAGTGCGCTTCT
>DXDC01000074.1 GCA_019115685.1 Candidatus Agrococcus pullicola | reverse complement strand
GATAAGCCGTTCGGCAACGGCGATGTTCCGATCGGACCAGTTACTGCCGCGTCGCCTGGGCGAGTAGCGCTGCAGGTAGGTTTTGTCGTCGCCGCCGCGACGGTGGCTGTCGATCCAGCCGAAACAGAGGGCGACTTCGGTGGCTTCCTCCGGCTGCACCGACTCGATGCCCGATGCCTTCTTACCGACGCGAATCCAGATCTCATCCACGCGGTCGTGGTGGCTCTCGAGCCAGCGTTCCCATTCGGCGGTGTTTCGTGCAGTGATTTCTTCCATACTTCGATGGTTTCAGCCAAAGTGCTCACGGAATGAGCACTTTATTTGCCATGCTTGGTTTATGCGCGCCGACCGAATGATTTCCGCCCTATTGCTGATGCAAGCCCGTGGTCGAGTCACGGCGAAAGAGCTGGCTGCTGAGCTGGAGATCTCAGTAGCGACCGCACGACGCGACCTCGAGGCGCTCTCGATGGCAGGCATCCCCGTATACCCGCAGCAGGGCAGAGGAGGGGGATGGTCGCTGATCGGCGGAGCGCGAACGGATCTGAGTGGTCTCACTACGCGGGAGTCGCAGGCGCTCTTCGCACTGCTCGGCGCCTCCGGCAAAGCCTCGCCGGAGGTATCCTCCGCGGTCAGGAAACTCGTGCGTGCGCTGCCCGGCCCGTTTCGCGACGACGCGATGGCGGCGGCAGCAGCCGTTCGGGTCGAACGCGCAGGCTGGGGTGAGTCTCCGGCAGAGGATCCGGCCGACGTGCAGACGATGCGGCAGGCGATCGTCGATCGCGTCAAGGTCGGCATCGACTACACCGACAGCACAGGGCGACGCAGCGAGAGAACGATCAGTCCGCTCGGGCTCGTCAACAAGGGTGACCGCTGGTATCTCATCGGCGCTCGTGCGGGGGAAGAACCCCGCACCTTCCGCATGGATCGTGTCGCCTCCGTGATCGCGACTGAAGAGCCCGCCGAGTGGCCGACGGATTTCGATCTGGATGCGCACTGGCGGCGGTTCGCCGAGCGTATAGAGGCGCGTCGCTCGCTCGTGCGCGCAACCGTACGTCTGCCCTCCCGGTATCTGTGGGTATTGCGCGATCACTTCGGCAAGTATCTGGAAGTTCACCAGCAGCTCGGCGACGTTCTCGAGATCTCGGTCGCCGCTCACACGGCCCGCTCGATCGCGGAGCAGCTCGCGGGGTGGGGGGCCACGATCGACGTACTCGAGCCCGCTGAGGTCCGCGCCGAGCTTGCGCAGATCGGCACGGAGCTTGCGGCGGCCTACCGCGCGTGAAGAACTGCGCAGCTCACTCTTCGCACAGGCAGAACGGATGCCCCTCAGGATCGAGGAAAACAACGAAGTTGCCGTCTTCGCTCGGCTGGTGGGAGTGGCGCACGGCTCCGGCCGCCTCTGCGGCAATCGATGACTCGGCTATCGAGTCGACGTAGAAATCGAGGTGAGCCTGTTGCGGGATGGGGCCGTCGGGCCACGTCGGCGGGCGATAGTTCTCGATCTGCTGGCAGCCGAGCTTGACCGGGGCCGCGTTGCCCTCTGGCGGCAGGACATCCACCCAGTCCGGGTATTCGGGACGATCATCCACCTGCCATCCGAGGAGCTCGGCATAAAACTGCGCAAGCGCGCTCGCATCGGCGCAATCGAGAGCGAATACGTACTTCTTCGGTCGTATTGATCCCATGCCGGGCATTGTACGGGAGGGGCTTTCTCTGCGGAACCTATGCCTCTCGTGAATCAGGATCGGCGGTTACCCCCTGCACAGTATGCTTTCGGAATGGCACTCGAAACGCTCCGTCGCGGCGTCGCCCGCGTATTCTGGCGATGCTCGAAATGGAACCTTGCCCGCGAGGAGGACCGCTATAACGGTCCGCGTGTCATGGTCGGTGCCCCGCACACGTCGAACTTCGACTTCGTACTGATGCTCGCGATCGCCTGGGAAGGGCGTTACAACATCCATTGGCTGGGCAAGCACGAGCTGTTCAAGAGTTGGCGCGGGCCGATCATGCGCTCGCTCGGCGGTATTGCCGTCGATCGCGACAACCCGGGTGGCGTCGTCGATGAGGTTATCGAGCGCGCGAAGGGAGACGAGCGGTTTCTGCTGGTCGTCACGCCCGAAGGCACGCGCAAGGGTAAAGGGTGGCGGAGCGGGTTCTACCGGATTGCAACCGGTGCCGGGTTGCCCGTCTCGCTCGGGTTCGCCGACGGATCGACGAAGACAGCCGGCATTGGGCCGACATTCGAGCTGAGCGGCGACGTCGCGGCAGATATGGATCGCATTCGTGCGTTCTATCGCGACAAGACGGGAGTGCGCCCCGAATACCGCACGGAGCCGCGGCTGCGCGACGAGTCGTCACTGCACCTGGGTTCTCCCAGCCGCTAGCGGCTGTCCGGGCATCTGGCGGGTCGGCTCACGGTAGTGAGAGCATGGAGCATGGACGATTCCCCTGTGCATGAGATACCCGAGGAGGACTGCCTCAAACTGCTCGGCCTGTTCGACATGGGCCGGTTGGCGTTCAGCGTTGCAGATTCGGCAGAGATCTTTCCCATCAATTACCATCTGGCGGGCCGGTCGATCACGTTCCGCACGGCGCCGGGTACGAAGCTGGCCGGTGCGCTCGTGGCGCGCGAAGTCCTGTTCGAAATCGATCAGGTCGGCGAACACGATGCCTGGAGCGTCATCGCACGAGGCACGGCTCGGCGTCTTGAAACGACCGCGGAGATCGACGCTGCAGAGGCGCTGCCGCTGCAGCCGCTCATCCCCACCGTCAAACGCGAATTCGTCAGCATCGACATCGACGAAGTGACCGGCCGACGGTTCCGCAGGAGCGCTGAGCCCGACCGAGACTTCGACGCTGTGCTCGACAATCCAGACTGATCAAGAAAGAGGTTGCATGAACGTATCCTCGGGGCGCTCCGCTCGCCGGTTCGGCATCTCACCGATGGCGCTCACGTATCCGGCATCCGACATTCGCAAGATGTTCACCCTCGCCCAGGACCGACCAGAGGTCGTGAAACTCACGGTGGGCGAGCCGGACTTCCCGACCCCGGAACACGTCAAGGAAGCCGGCATCGCGGCCATTCGCGACGGCGACACCGGCTATGTCGCCAACGCAGGAATCCCGGAGCTGCGGGATGCGCTGGCCGCCAAGTACGGCGCTCGCTGGTCTCGAGACCTCACCGCCGAGAACGTTGTTGTCACGGTCGGTGCAATGGAGGCGCTGACACTCGCGCTCGACAGCGTTGTGAGCCCCGGTGAAGACGTGCTGGTGCCCGACCCCGCCTTCCCGAACTACTACGGGCAGCTGCATCGCCTCGGCGCGCGGGCGATCCCCGTTCCCGCACGCGAGGAGGAGTCGTTCAAGCTGCGCGCTGCCGATGTCGAGGCAGCACTGACCCCGCAGACGACCGCCATCATCCTCAACAGCCCTTCGAATCCGCTGGGGTCCATGATGGATGCTGACGACGTC
>DXDC01000073.1 GCA_019115685.1 Candidatus Agrococcus pullicola | reverse complement strand
AACGCAATCATGCAAGCGGTCTCTTGCTGCACCCCTCTCCCACCACCTGGCCAATGTTGTGAATACGATCTTCAGGGCCTATTTGAATGCTGCGCCCCTTGCGCTTTTACGCTACCGAGTCCCCCAGCTTTCATCGCATGTGCGGCTCTGTGGTGCCAGTACTGCAATCAGGCCCACTGCAGACGGTTTTACATAAGGTGCTGATTTCACATTGGACCGATGGGCACTGCCCAAGCTAAAGCCGGCAGGCCTTGTGGTAAGAGCTTATAAACAGAACCATCTCTGTCTTGCAAAACACATACGCATTCAATGCGGCAGTCACGTTCGAGTAGCGTGTAGTCTAGGCATTCCTCGATCTATTGAGACGTGCGCATTGAACCTACAGGACTTGAAACGGTTTCAGGTATCCCCCACCACGCAACCAACGCCAGCACTCGTCTCGTCAATAACTAGCCGGCCCTGTGCATCCACACGGCGCGCGAGAGGTCCTGTGCGTGCCTCATCGGCTCGAGCGCCGCATCCCAGGGCACGCCGAGCAGCCTGCCGAACTCCTCAGCCAGCGCCTCAGCGTCACCCGCGTACTTCGCGAATGCCACGTGGATGCGGTGCTCGTCGACGAGGACGCTGCCGGCTGCGTCCGTTCGACCCGTGAACAGTCCGAGCTCCGGCGTGACCATGTAGTGGATGCCGTGACCGGATTCGGATTCCTCCGTGACTTCGAACGGGATGCTCCACTCTCGCAGTGCGCTCGCTAGCATGGCGCCTGCGCCCTGTGGGCCCTCCCATTCGCTCGTGGCACGATAGGTGCCGGCTTCTGCGGGCTGCGCTTCCCAGTCGAGGTCGAAGCCTTCTGAGAAACCGCCGAGGGCACGACCGATAGCCCACTCGAGGTGCAGATGCAATGCTCGTTGGGCGGCGTGAATAGTGACCATACCGCGGGCCATTGTCGCTCCTTCCGATTCGACTTCCCCTTCGATCGAAATAGAGCTACTGACAATTATGCCTCTCTGGCGGGCTCCTTGGCAAACATCGGTTTCTTCTCTCCCGCCTCAACGCGGAAGGGGAAGCGGTTCGAAAGCGGTGGCAGCGGGCAGTTGAATTGGTCGGACATCGAGCAAGGAGGCACGATTGCACGGTTGAAGTCGAGGTCGACATTGCCGTCTTCGTCGGGGCGAGCGAAGAGGAATCGTCCGACCCCGTAGGTGTCATGACCCGTCGTCGCGTCAGCAAAAACGATCTGCAGCGAGTCACCGCTTCGCAGCGCCAGCAGTTTGTACTGCTCGCCTTCGTGCTTGAAGTGAACGATGCCGGGACTCTTGGCTTCCCGGGGCTTACCGCCCTGCGAACGCTCGTGCTCGAAGTCGACGCCTTCATCAACCGGCTCGAAGCGGCCGGTCAACTGCCATTGGGGGTCGAAGTCGAAATGGTCCAGCCCCTCGAAGCCAAGCTGCTCAGCGCGCTCAGGGTCCCAGACGCGAAGGGCGACTCGATCGCCGTCGGCGATTGCGAAGCCGGTGCGCCCGTCGCCGAAATGCACGCTGGAGGGTGTCATGGACGTCTTCGTGTACACCGTCGCGGTGCCGTCGACGTAGTGCCCGTCGACGATGATGTCGTCGCCGTCCGTGGCACTGACGAGCAGGCCCTCTCCTGCGGGGCTTGGCGCCCATGTACCGGGTACCGAGTCGACATCTGTCGCTTCGGTTACCCACTCGGTCAACGCCAGGGCAAGATTCCCTTGAGGGCCCCTGACGGCTTCCTCACGGCGCTTCCGAAACGCATCGAATTGACTACGGGCATCGGTCATGGTGACAACACTACGTCATTTCGCCAGGTAGACTTTCAAGGTCACCTGGGTGTGGCGTTCGGCTTAGATGCGGATCGCGACGGGATGCCCTCGTACGAGAGCAGTTCGGTGGCATGGGGCGTTAGCTCAGCTGGTTAGAGCAGAGGACTCATAATCCTTTGGTCGCGGGTTCAAGTCCCGCACGCCCTACCAAGAGCCCTTGAGCGCCCCGTACTGCCGATTGTGTTCCCAATGTATGGTTTTTCCCCGATGTCGGGCTGATCGCCATACATTCAGGACGAAAGTATAGGTCTCCATACATTGGGGCCGAACAAGCCCAGTCAGCGAACGACGAGCGCGCGGAATCCTGCGGCCGCTCGATACGTTGTCTCAAGGGTCGGCATCAGCCCGGCTTCTCCGGCAGAATGGAGCGTTATGGACCAGCTCGAGCTCAACGCGGTAGATCAACTCGCCGACCTGTTCGAGCCGGGCCCCGTTGCCGTTCTCACCGGTGCCGGTATCAGCACCGACTCGGGCATCCCCGATTACCGAGGCGAGGGCAGCCCTCCTCGCACGCCCATGAACATCGCGCAGTTCATGGAAGACGAGGCCTATCGACGCCGTTTCTGGGCGGGAGCCCGAGTCGGTGCCGATCGCTACACCGCCGTGCATCCGAACACTGGGCACAAGACGCTCGCGCAGCTGGAAGAAGCAGGCTTTGTCTCCGGCGTGATCACGCAGAACGTGGATGGTCTCCACCGGGAAGCCGGAACCAGAGAGCTAGTCGAAGTGCACGGCAATGGCGGAGTAATACGATGCGTCAGCTGCGGAACGGAGCAAACCCGCGAGGATGTGCTCGCTCGTTTCGACGCGCTCAACCCCGGCTTCGCGCACCGAAATCGCGACGCCCCGATCGCGCCCGACGGAGATGCTGTTGTCGGCGACATCGAGGATGTTCGGGTGCCGAACTGCCCCGTGTGCGGCGGCACACTACGGCCATCCGTCGTCTACTTCGGTGAACTTGTCCCCCGTGACGTGTTCACCGCCGGCGCGCAGCTCGTCGACCGGTCGAGTGCACTCATTGTCGCCGGCTCTTCCCTCGCAGTGAATACCGGCGTGCGTTTCGTCAGACAGGCTGAACGGCTCGGACTCCCCGTCGCGGTCATCAACCGAGGGCCGACGAAGATCGACGGAAACGCGACCATCCGTCTCGAAGCGGGAACGAGCGAGACCCTCCTCGCGCTTGCCGAGCGGCTCGGCGTGTAGCGGGCGAGCCTACTCCTCGCCGCGATAGATGCGCTCGAACGCATCGAGCGTACGCTCGATGTCGTGGTCCATCACGAGGTGCAAGCTTTCGTCCCGCATCCGCTGATATTCCTCGTCGGATGCTCTGAGCACCCGTTCCAGCTTGCACGCGAGATCGGAAGCATCACCCGGCTTGAACAGGTAGCCGTTGTCGCCATCGTGGATGAGATGCGGCAACGCCATCGAGTCGGCTCCAACGACGGGAAGTCCGCTTGCCATGGCTTCCATCGTCGCGATCGACTGGAGCTCCGCGGTGGACGGCATCGCGAAAACCGCGCCGTCGGTGAGGTGCCGCCGCAATTGCTCGTCGGTGACGTAGCCTGTGAACGTCACGCGATCGCCGATGCCGTGCCGTTCGGCTTGCTGTTGCAGCGCATCCGTGAGATCACCAACGCCCACAACCGTCAGCGTGGCCTCGAGATCCTTGGGAAGCCGCGCAACGGCATCTACAAGAACATCGATGTTCTTTTCGCTGGTGACGCGTCCGACGAATACGATCGAGTGCCGGTTTCGCTGCTCGCTCACGGTGTAGTCCGATGCGTTGAGCCCGCAGGAGATCGCCTGCACGCCAGTTATACCCGTGTTGCGCTCAAGGAATTCGGCGCTTCTACGGGTCGGTGTCGTCACGACATCACATTTTCGGAAGACTCGTGCAGCGTCACGCCACGCCTCTTTCGCGACGCGATGATGCGCGACGCGAGGGAAGTTCGAGTGATCCATGAGGTTCTCGAACATG
>DXDC01000072.1 GCA_019115685.1 Candidatus Agrococcus pullicola | reverse complement strand
GTTGCCCTGGATGCCCTCTCGCCTGTGCAGGTCGGGTGCTGTGAGCGAGGCCGAGGCCAGCAGCGCCGCTTCCGTCTCATCGTCTGAGACGACGGGCGGCTCGAACGTGACCAGGAAGACGCCCCTGCCGTGGCGGCGCAGGAACAGTCGCAGCGCATCCAGGTGGTCCTCGAGTTCGTCGACCCGTTGCACTCCGGGGGCGCGATTGCCGAGCCAGAGCTTGCCGAGGCCGGGGATCCTCCGCTCGTGAAACAGCGCAGCGCTGACCGTCTCGCCGGATCGTTCAAAGACGACGTGCTTCGGTTCCATGCCGTGCGGCACCTTCGCCTCCGCCACGGTCGACGACTGCAAGAAGTCTCCGCCGGCGGGGTTCGCGGTGACGAGTTCATCCCAGCGGGCGCGTTCGTCGTCCGTCGCCCAGCGAGCTGAGAGTGAGGTCATGGAGTTGTGCTCCTTTGAAAGATCTGGCGGCACGGTGTGGTTCGCCTCAAGGCTACCGGCGGGATGCGCGGGCGAAGGTAGGCCAGGCCCGTGCACGAAAAGCCCGGTCGGGACTCGACACGATCGCAAAGCTCGACACGATCGCAAAGGAGGAGCTCGGTGAGTGACTCCTATCGGGGAGGCAGGGAACGGTGCAGCTTTCTGCGTGCAGCTTTCGGTGGTCCGAACTGCTTCCTTTTTACCGGAGCAGCTGAGAAATACAGCAGTGCAGCGCCATACAGCGATTTCGAAGCAGTTCAGTACTGTTGCGTACCCGTGCCCCGACCGTCGACACGGACGCACCGTCTAAGAGGTCGCGCCAATAGGGACGGTGGCTGCGGTCTGCGGTGATTCCACGGATCCGCTCCGCAGGACCGGATCCGTGGAGCCACCGCGCATCCTCGCTTCATCGCCCTATCGGCTTAACCTCTAACGCAGCCGCTCCCGTGCGATGCGCGCCCTCGCGAACGGCCATGCCAGCAGGACGGCGGGGATGACGCACGCGCCAAGCATCGCGAAGCGGAAGGTGGATCGTACGATGTCGAGCGGTAGGCGCTCGACCCAGCCGAGCCAGGCGGCTTCTCCCGTGCCGTACAGCATCAGCAGCCAGTCCCCTCCGTAGATGATGCCGGCCACTCCCGCCACGCCAACCGCGAGGGACCAGATGACCGCTATGAGCACGGGCAGCGGCAGCAGCGACCACGCGAGCGGGCGTTTGCCGCGCACGCTCAGCCAGGTCATGAAGCCGAGCAGAACGGTCGCCGGGCCAGAAAGTACAACGGCAGGCGGCACCGCGGGTGCCAGCGCGGGATGGAACTCGAGCAGGCCCGGCAGAATGAGCGCCCCGTAGGCGAGCGCCGCGAAGAGAATCCCGACGACCTTTCCACCCGCGGGGCCCGGCAGAATCAGCAGGCTGGCGAGCAGAGCGGGAGCTCCTATCAGCGTGAACGGATTGAGCAACGACTGGAGCCCCTCGAGATCGAGGAAGCCGAGTGCTCCGTGCACGAGCAACCAGGTGGCGACCAGCAGCAGCAGGCCGCCGAACAGCAGTCGTGACCATCCGGCACTCGTGAGTTCGCGTCCTCCGGCACGTGCGGGATGCCCGTAGTGCGCCGGTGCGGCCGCATGCGGCGCAGTTGCGCTGGGAGCCGTGTATTCAGCATTGCCGGCGTGAGGAGCGCTGCGCTCTCGCGGTGGTCGGGCGGGACGGGCGGGCTGAGCGCCGATTCGCTGCGTCGGGGCGTCGGCTGCGTAATCGTTGTACGCGGGCATGATCTTCGTCGGCTCGTACTCTTCGTACGGAGCCTGCTCCTGCGTCGGCTGCTCGGCGAACGGCCCTTTGGGGTCGAGGGCGTCCTCTCCGATTTCGAAGTCGGGATCCGGTGCACGACGGGGACGGTCGTCGTTGAACGGGATGCGATCATCAGTGCTCATGGAGCCTCCTTACCGATCCTAGCTGTGAAAAACAGATGTGCCCCGACCGCTTGGGCCGGGGCACACTCTGCACAGTCGGGATTCTGAGCCGTTGCGATCAGCGTCGCAGAATGGCGATGATGCGCAGGATCTCGATGTAGAGCCAGATGATGGTCACGGTGATGCCGAACGCCGCGCTCCACTCGTACTTGGCCGGTGCTCCGCGCTTGACGCCGTTCTCGGCCATCTCGAAGTCCATGACGAGCGAGTAGGCGCCGAGCAGAACGGCGAGAACACCCAGGATCAGACCGAGCGGGATGCCGAAGACCTCCATCGTGCGCAGACCGAATTCGTTCTGTGTCGCGCCGGTCAACATGAGCACGACGTTCACGATGGAGAAGAGCGCGTAACCGATGAGGGCGATGAAGAAGATCTTCGTCAGTCTCGGAGAGGTGCGGACGATGCGGAAGGCATAGAGCGCGAGCGTTGCTCCGAAGACGCACGCTGTCGCGATGAGCGCCTGCATGATGATGCCCGGCATCCCGAGCAGGAACTCGAACATCGTCGAGATGCCACCGAGGAAGAAGCCCTGCGCCAGTGCGTAGGCGAGAATGAGACCGCGGCTCGGCTCACGCTTGAAGATGTTGACGAGCGCGAGGATGAAGCCGACGAGCGCGCCGCCGTACGTCAGCGCGTAGAAGGGACCCTCGAGCCCCGCGAAGAAAGCCGCCATCGTCACGACGAATCCGATTGCGACGACACCGAGTGTCATCGCCGTCTTCACGATCGTGCCGTCGATCGACATGCGGCCCGTGTCCTGCGGTGTTGCCGCCGGGCGGTCGTAGATGTCGTTCAGCTGCTGCGCGCTGGGCGCGGCTTGACCGTACTGCTGCTGGCCGCCGAACTGCTGACCGAATTGCTGACCCTGCTGCTGCCCCCACGAATGGGCGCGGTTGGGGTTGTTCGTGAACGCTGGATTACTGTTAAACGCTGGATTCGACACGCTACCTCCTGTAGTCCCTCAATCGTATCCGTTCCGTGGGTTCGCATTCCTCACATGGCCTATATTCATACGGTTTCGACACCTTCGTTCTCGTTCGGCTGAATTGCCGTATCACTCCCTGCACCCGGCACATCGTTCGTGTCTTGGGAGCGCCCCGCGAGTGATCAAGAACGCCATCGCGTACGATTGGCACGTGATCGGCACAGCAGCGGAGCATCGGCCAGAGCACGCCACCCCGCGCGTCATCGCGCACAGGGGTGCGAGCGGCTACCGCCCCGAGCATTCGAGAGCCGCCTACGAGCTCGCGATCGAGCAGGGCGCCGACGCGATCGAGCCGGATGTCGTGGTCTCCGCGGACGGCGAGCTCGTGCTGCGCCACGAGAACGCGCTCACCGATACGACCGACGTGGCCGAGCATCCCGAATTCGCGGACCGACGGACGACGAAGACGATCGACGGCATCGAGCACACCGGCTGGTTCGCGGAAGACTTCACATGGGAGGAACTGCTCTCGTTGCGCCTGCGGGAGCGCATTCCCGCCCTGCGCCCCGCGAACACTGCGTATGCGGACGAACGCATGCTCCGCCTCGAGGATCTACTGGCGATGCTGGACGGTACCGAGATAACGCTTGTCGCAGAGCTCAAGCACCCAACCTACTTCGCCTCCATCGGCCACAGTCTCGCAGCCCTGTTCGCGGAACGGATGCGGGCATCCGGGTGGGCGGATCGCCCCGATCGCGTCGTGGTCGAGTGCTTCGAGGAGAGCGTTCTGCACGAGGTGCGCGCTCGCGGTGTGCAGGCGAAGCTCGTGTACTTGATGATGGCGGGGGAGTCGGCGCCGGATCTCATCGAGCGCGACGGCGCCGCTGCGCTGACGTATCGTGATCAGCTGCTGCCCGGTCAACTCGTGCGGCTGCGTGAGCGCGGTATCGACGGTATCTCGCTCAGCAAGGGTTTCCTCTTGGAAGACGGTGCGGATGCCCTGATCGAACGGATGCACGGGCTCGGATTCGACACCTTCATGTTCACGCTGCGGCCCGAGAACGCGTTTCTCGACGAGCGGTTCAGGAGCGCAGAAGATACTTCTGGAGATGTCGGCGTCACGATCGATCTCGCGGAGCACGGCATCGGAACGGGCCGAGCGAGCGTGAGCTGGCTGGCGGAACACGGCCGGTGGCAAGAAGAATGGCGAGCCGTCGTTTCAACAGGGGTCCGCTGGGTCTTCGCCGACCATCCCGATCTTGTTCGCTCGCTCGCCGAAGCGGACTGACGGCTCGTCGTGTCGGAGGCCCGGCCTAGGATGGAGCGGGTATGGATGAACTGTGGGGACTCGAGTTCGATGCGCCGCCCGCGCGGCCGGCATCGGGCATTGATGCACGCCTGCTCGAGGGCTTGAACGATCGGCAGCGAGAGGCCGTCGAATATCGCGGTCAAGCCCTGCTGATACTGGCCGGCGCCGGCAGCGGCAAGACGCGCGTGCTCACGCACCGCATCGCCGGGCTGCTGAGCGCTCGAGAAGCGTGGCCGAGTCAGATTCTCGCAATCACCTTCACGAACAAGGCCGCTTCCGAGATGCGCGAACGCGTCGAGGGGCTCATCGGCGAGGACGCACGCGGGATGTGGATCTCGACGTTCCACTCGGCCTGCGTTCGCATCCTGCGCAGGGAGGCGGAGAATTTCGGCTTCAAGCAGGCGTTCACGATCTACGACTCCGGCGACGTGCGCGCGCTGCTGAAACGCCTCATCAAGCAGTCCGGGTCGGACATCCAGGGGTTGACGCCGGGTGGGGTTGCCTCAAAGATCTCGCGCGCGAAGAACGAGCTGCACGATGTCGACTCGTACATGTCCACCGCGAACCTGCAGAATCCGCAGGAACAGGCTTTCGTGGAGATCTGGCGCACCTACGACGCCGAGCTGCGCCGCGCGCACGCCTTCGACTTCGACGACCTGATCGCGCAGACGGTGTTCCTGCTGCGCGCCTTTCCGAACGTCGCTGCGCAGTACCGAAAGCGGTTCCGGCACATCCTCGTCGACGAGTACCAGGACACCAACGCGGCGCAGTACGCGCTGATCCGGGAGCTGACGCAGCCCGTAACCCGCACGGAACTACCCGAGTTGCGCAACGATCTGCCCGCTGCATCCCTCACGGTTGTCGGTGATGGCGACCAGTCGATCTATGCGTTCCGCGGCGCAGATATCCGCAACATCACCGACTTCGAGCGCGATTTCACCGACGCGAAGGTCATCATGCTCGAGCAGAACTATCGCTCGACGCAGAACATTCTCTCGGCCGCGAACGCTGTGATCCGCAACAACTTCGATCGCCGTGAGAAGAAGCTCTGGACCGACAGCGGCGACGGCGAGCGCATCGTCGGCTTCACCGGCTACTCGGGGCACGACGAAGCGCAGTTCGTCGCCGACGAGATCGTGAAGCTGCAGGGCGAGGGGATGCGCTGGAGCGACGTCGCGGTCTTCTACCGGACGAACGCGCAAACACGAGCGCTGGAAGAGGTGTTCATCCGCTCTGCGATTCCGTATCGCGTGATCGGCGGCACGAAGTTCTACGAGCGGGCCGAGGTCAAAGACGCCATGGCGTACCTGGTCACGGCCGCGAACCCGGACGACGCGCTGAGCCTCCGTCGCATTCTGAACACGCCGAAGCGGGGCATAGGGCCCGCGACCGAGGCGTCGCTGCAGGCGTTCGCCGATGAGCACGGCATTTCCTTGCGAGAGGCGATGCGCAGAGTAGACGAGATCGGGTTCGGCCCCAAGGTGCAAAGGGCGATCGCCGACCTCGCAGTGCTGCTGGACGAGCAGATCGCGAAGGAAGACCAGAACCCGGGCGAGATTCTGACAGATCTCATGACGCGCTCGGGCTACCTGGATGCGCTGAAGCGTTCACCCGACCCGCAGGACGCCGCACGGCTCGAGAACGTCGAGGAACTCATCGGAGTCGCTCGCGAGTTCCGACGCCAGAACCCCGAGAGCACGCTGGTCGACTTCCTGACCGAGGTCGCACTTGTAGCCGCGGCCGACGAGATCGACGACAGCGAGGGGCAGGTGTCGCTCATGACCTTGCACACCGCGAAGGGCCTAGAGTATGACGCCGTGTTCATCACGGGTGTCGAGGAGGAACTCCTGCCGCACCGGATCTCTGCGGGAGAACCGGGAGGCCCTGCCGAAGAGCGCCGGCTGTTCTACGTCGGCATCACTCGCGCGCGCAAGAAGCTGCACATCTCACTCGCGATGACGAGAGCGCAGTACGGCGAGATATCGCCGGCGATGCCCAGTCGGTTTCTGGAGGAGATTCCGACCGAACTCATCGACTGGCGTCAGCACCCCGGTGATCGGGCGCTGGGATCCGGGTACGGGTCAGGATACGGCAGCCAGCGTTCACTGGGTTCAAGGGGCTCGTCGAAGTACGGTTCCCGTTCCTCGAGCGGCGGGTTCGAGCGCGCTCTCCCGCGCGGTGAGAAGAAGTCGTTCTC
>DXDC01000071.1 GCA_019115685.1 Candidatus Agrococcus pullicola | reverse complement strand
ATCGGTGAGAAAGGAGGAGACGTACTCCGCTGCCACGGACTCCCCCACTGCTTTGCCCTCCCCATAATTCTGGGTGTCGATGCGAATGAGGTCGCGGGCGAGGTTGACCGTCGGCGACAACTGGAGATCTGACATACATCCAAGGGTACTCCCGGTTGCTCGTGCCGCTGCCCACCCAGGACCGCGCGCTGCGCATCGTTGAGTGGCCCCAGCCACAGATCGAGGGATGCGCGGTCCAATCGATTCCGTGGTCGGCGGCATGAGTTTTTCGTGTTAGAGTTGGTTCTCGGTTCGCTAAGAATCCACACCTTGCGCGGGTGGCGGAATTGGTAGACGCGCTAGCTTGAGGTGCTAGTGCCCGCATATAGGGCGTGGGGGTTCAAGTCCCCCCTCGCGCACGACAAGCCCCGGTCAACAGACCGGGGCTTTTTCGTGCGCTCGGGGGCTGGGACGGCCCACGAAATGGGGCCTATCGGCGGCCTATCGGCCAGAAATGGGCGCTGCCCTGGAGCACCACCGCGCCCCAGAGACTGCATTTTTGTAGTGCCCGCACGAAAGACCGACAAACGTTCAGCCCTTGGGAAAGCCCGCGTCGTTCGGACGAGCGTCTGCAGGCGCGGTCTGATGCACGTCCGTCCCGACCGGCGTCATGGTGCGGAACAGCCCGTCTTTCACCGTGACGAACGTCGCGCACTGCAAGTGGTTGAGTTCCTCGTTGGCGTCGAACCCCTGCCGCTCGATCCAGCAGCTCACCGGTGAGAACGTACGTGCAATGAAAATCCGGGTGGAGGAAGGGAGCCAGAGCATCCCACTTCCGCGCATCGACGTTGTCCATGAGCTCACCGAGCCCCTTCGCAGCCGTCATAGGTAAGCCTGGCAGCCCCTGCAAGCTCGAGGTCGTACGAAGCTTGTCTCGCTTGGGGTGTGCGGTTGCTGAGAGCGCTCAGCTATCGCCTCTGCCGAAGTCCTCGCGTTTTTCGTCCATGCGCAACGTACTGGCCGTGCGGAGTGCATCCTTTCCGAAACGCTCCAGCAGTGCATCGACGGTGCGCTCCGTGGTCGACCAGTCGGCGTCTGAAAAATCAGCGTCTTCGAATAAGCTTGTTTGCTGTCCGGGTTCTTCGAGGGAGGAAGCGGTAACGCCCAGCAGCCGGACGGGAGGCTGCGGGCCCATCGCCTCCAGCAGCGCCCACGAGGTTTCCGTGATCGTGCGCGTCGTGTCTGTGCCGGACGGTAGTGTTTTCGACCTCGTGAGTGTCGTGAAGTCGTCATAGCGCACTTTGATCGTGATCGTCCTAGCCAACAACTCGGCTCTTCGAACTCGTCGGCCGACGCCCTCGGCCAGCCGCAGCAGCTCGCTGCGCAATTGCTCTGGCCTTGTCACGGATTGGAAGAACGTGTGGTCGTGGCCGATGGATTTCTCTCGTTCGCGCTGGACAGCATCGTTGCGGTCGTCTCTCCCCCAAGCCAACTGATGCAGTTTGAGGCCGCTCGCTTGGCCGAGCAGCTGCTGCAGTCGGTCGACCGGCATCTCCGCGATGTCTCGAATCGTGCGTAACCCGTATCGGCTCAGTTTCCGCTCCATTGCCGGACCGACCCCCCACAGCGCACTGACCGGCTGTGGATGGAGGAAGCCGACCACTTCGTGATCCGGGATGACGAGGAGTCCGTCCGGCTTCGAGCGCATGGATGCGAGTTTTGCGAGAAATCGATTGGACGCGGCGCCGATCGAGGCAACGAGACCGGTTTCCTCCCGAATACGATTTCTGATACCGACCGCGATATCGTACGGGCGTCCAAGCAGTCGTCTGGCCCCCGCAACGAAAACGAATGCTTCGTCCGTGCCGAGTTGCTCCACTTCGGGGGAAACGTCGTCGAGGATCGCCATCACCTGCTGCGAGAGCCGTTTGTACAACGCGAAATCACCATCGATGATCACGGCATTCGGACAAAGTTGCTTCGCGCGAGTCATCGGCATCGCCGAGTGCACGCCATAGCGGCGGGCCTCGTACGTGGCCGCGGTGACAACCGAGCGAGAGGAATCGTGCCCGATAACAACGGGTTTGCCGCGCAGATCCGGGCGGTCGAGCAACGAAGCCGAAGCGAAGAACGCGTCGAGATCGACGTGCAGGACATTCGCGTTCGAGTCGTCGACGTCGGGCGACGAGACGAGGCGATTCGAACCATCCTGCTTACTCACGCTTCCAGTCTCCCAGCAACCGGTGACAGGATAGGGATATGCGGCACCCATGGACCCGATACGTCTCGATCGGCGACTCATTCGCAGAAGGCGTCGGTGACGATGAGCCCTCGCTTCCGAACGGCGTCCGAGGATGGTCGGACCGAGTTGCGGAGGAGCTCGCTCGATCCGTCGACGATTTTGCTTACGCGAACCTTGCGATTCGAGGCAAAGTGCTCGAGCAGATACGTGCGGAACAAGCGGAGGCCGCACTCGAGCTGAAACCCGACCTCATCACCGTCTCGGCCGGTGGCAACAACATTCTACGTCCGAACGCCAGCCCGGATCGTGTCGCGAAGAAACTCGAGAGTCTCGTGCAGCTGCTGGGGCGAGACGGCGCGACCGTTGTCTTCTTCAACGGCCCGGACATCGGCATGACCCCGGTCATGCGGCAGATTCGCGGACGGGTCGGAATATACAATTCAAACCTCCTGGGCATCGCGAGCCGGAACGACGCCGTCGTCGTCGACCTCTGGAATGCCAAGCACCTCCAGCTGCCGCAGATGTGGGCGCCGGATCGCCTCCACTTCTCCCCCACCGGCCACCATGAGATCGCGCGGCTCGTGCTGGATTCACTCGGGGTGGAGCACGGACTCGAACACATGGACCCGGAGCCGTTGCCGAAGAAATCGTGGAGGAAGGCGCGCACAGAAGACATCATCTGGGCGCGCGAGCACCTTGGCCCCTGGGTGGTTCGTCGAATCACGGGTCGATCATCCGGCGACAACATGAAGCCGAAACGACCGAACCCT
>DXDC01000001.1 GCA_019115685.1 Candidatus Agrococcus pullicola | reverse complement strand
CGCTCGAAGTCCGATGCTCGTGCCGAGCAGAACCAGGCTCGTCGTGCTCAGCGTGAGGAGCAGCAGGAAAAACGTCGTGCAACCGCCGAGCAGAAGGCTGCGCAGCAGGCGAAGAGCGAGGACTCGAAGCTGCAGCCGAAGCCGGGCGACGCGACCTTCGACGTGCAGCCCACGAAGACCCCGGCTCGCGGCGCCGCCCAGGTGGCTACCGCGCGACCGAAGAAGAACGCCGATTCGTCGGCGTCGAAGCCCGCGGCCAAGACTGCAGACGATGCTGCAGCCAAGCCCGCCAAGTCCGCGGACAAGCCGGAGCAGAGCTCCGACGCCGCATCGTAAGTAGGAGAAGAAGAATGCCAAAGCAGAAGACGCACTCCGGTGCGAAGAAGCGCTTCAAGGTCACTGGGAGCGGCAAGATCCGCAAGCAGCAGTCGGGTATGCGCCACAACCTCGAGGTGAAGTCCTCGACGCGCAAGGCGCGCCTGAACCGTGACAAGGTCGTGGCTCCAGCCGACGCCAAGGTCATCAAGAAGCTGCTGAACCGCTAGTGCATTTGAAGTTTTAGGAGAGAACAATGGCACGAGTCAAGAGATCGGTTAACGCCAAGAAGAAGCGCAGGGTCATCCTCGAGCGCGCGGAGGGCTACCGCGGTCAGCGGTCGCGTCTGTATCGCAAGGCGAAGGAGCAGGTGACGCACTCACTGAAGTACTCCTACCGCGACCGTCGCGCGAAGAAGGGCGAGTTCCGTCGCCTCTGGATTCAGCGAATCAACGCTGCGTCGCGCCAGAACGGTCTGACCTACAACCGCTTCATCCAGGGCCTGAACCTGGCCGGTATCGAGGTCGACCGTCGCATCCTCGCCGACCTCGCAGTCAACGATGCAGCCACCTTCACGGCGCTCGTTGAGAAGGCCAAGGAGGCGCTCCCCGCCGACACGTCTGCAGCGAAGAGCGAGTAGTGCTCTCGTCGCCCCGATCGCCGGTTGTGCGAGCGGTGGCCCGATTGCAACAGCGAACAGCCCGGTCCGAGACCGGGCTGTTCCTGCTTGAGGGGCCGCAAGCGCTGCGCGATGCCATTAACGCCGAGGCCGACATCGACCAGGTGTTCTTCACCGAATCCGCGGCGCAGAAGCACACCGACCTGCTCGATGTTGCAGGCATCGCATACGTTGCGTGCTCTGAAGAAGCACTCGGCCGGATGGCGGATACGCGCACGCCGCAGGGCTTCGTCGCTACCGTTCGGCAGTTTCCGAAGCGGCTCGAAACGGTGCTCGAAGGCGCGGACCGGATCGCGATTCTGCATGAAGTTCGCGATCCCGGGAATCTGGGCACAGTACTGCGGGTAGCTGACGCAGCCGGATTCGATGCGGTCGTCGTGACGGAAGACAGTGTCGATGCCTACAACCCCAAAGTTGTTCGTGCCACGACCGGCTCACTGTTCCACATGCCGCATGCGGTCGGTGTCTCGACGCTCGAGGCAGTGACGACCGCAAAACGACTTGGGATGAGCGTACTCGCAGCGGATGTGTCGGGCCAAGATCTGCGTCCAGACGACGAGGCCCTTCCTCGTCCGCACGCGTGGTTATTCGGCAACGAAGCGCGTGGTCTCGACGAGGCAACGCTTTCGTTGGCCGATAGGGCACTGCGGGTACCGATGTTCGGTCGGGCCGAATCGATGAACCTGGCGACGGCAGCCGCAGTGTGTCTGTACGCCAGCGCGTTCGCAGGGCGTTCCTGACGGGGCTCTCGCCTGCTCAATTCTGGCTCAAGACACTTGAGCCGAGATCGACAAGAACTTTAGGCTGGCTAAACATTCACCGTTCAATGTCGAACAGGCAGAACGTATGCGCAGCAGTGTGTACGCGCTGCCGGAGGGAGCCAGAATTCGTATGTCTCAGTCGCTTCGGGCAAGACCGAAGAGTCGTAAACCGATCACGATGGCAGTTGCTTTTCTTGGCAGTCTCGCGGTTGTGTGGTCAGCGGTGGGAGCATCCCCGTCGCTCGCGAACGATCTCAATGACAATCAATTCGAAGCCGAATTCGCCGGGCCGGCTGAGGGCGCCCCGGACGGCTGGTCGTCACTCTGGAATGAGGGTGATTGGAGCACGGTCGGGGAGGCTCCCACTGCACTCCGTCACGTTATCGAGTACGGAGACGACGAGAACCTTCGTCGTGCGTTGACGTTCGACGAGCCCGGTGACGCGGGTGTCGTGGAGGGCGACGTGGAAGTGCACGCGGTCATGCGCGTGCCCGGAGAACTCGGTCCGACAACGCGTTTCGGGCTCGGTCTGCACCTCGATGGCGAGGCCGGGAGCGAGAACGGCTTCTACCTCGATGTCAATGGAACAACGCTGAGGCTGAATCAGTATGAAGAGGGCGAGTGGAACCAGATCGGTACCGATCACGACCTGCACGGCTTCGAAGGCGGCGTTTGGTACAACGCTGTGCTGCGCCAGCAGGGCGATACGCTGCTTGGTAAATTCTGGACGTACGGCCAGGATGAGCCGCTCGAGTGGCAGGTCGAGGCTACGGGGCTGGACGATGGCGAGCTGAATCTCGGTCGTGTTGGTGTGTTCAACGCCCACGAGGGAGGAGAATCCGAGACCGCGTACTTCTCGGTCGGCGTTGATGGAGAGGAGGCTCCGCGAGCCGGATCCGAATTGATTCCAGAGCCCGACTACGATCCGTTGCTCACTGGATTCGAGAATCGTGACGGCGAGAGCTGGACAACCCACGCGGAGGAACTCGACTTCCTCGCAGCCGTCGACGGCGCCTCCGACCGCGTTCGGGTTTCCGAGATCGCTTCGAGCGCGAACGGTCTCCCTATCAACCTCGTGAGGATCGGGAACCCGGCTCCTCCGAGCGATGAGGAAATCGCGGAGGGCCGAAGCATCCTGGTGATCGGTACACAGCACGGGAATGAGCCCGCGGGGCAGGAGATGACGCTGCAACTGATCCGCGACCTCGCGCTGACGGAAGAGCCGGAACTCCTGGAGCAACTCGCCGATACGACCATCATGGTGATTCCGACGATGAACCCCGACGGGCGCATCGCGAACACTCGTCAGCTCGCGAGCGGACTCGACATGAACCGTGACCACCTTGAGCTAACGAGCGTCGAGGCACAGACCATGGCGCAGGTGATCCGTGATATGAATCCGGACGTCATCGTGGATGCGCACGAGAAGCCGACGACGCTGACCGGTGCCGACCTCGATGCACTCTGGCCGCGCAACCTGGCGATAGATCCGACACTGCGTGAACTCTCAACGGAGATGGTCGAGGAGTACATCTTCGCGGATCTCGAAGCCGCCGGTATCTCGACAGCCGTCTACGGAGGAGAGGACCCGGGTGGCGCGGGCGACGAAAACGAAGGCATCGCGCGCAACATGTTCGGCCTCCGTCACAGCGCCGCGGTACTGATCGAAACTCCGGGCCTTCGCGTCGGCACAGAGCGTGTCGAGTACCAGATGGCGGCGATGGACGCCGTGCTCAGATTCCAGCGCGAGAACGCCGATCGCATCGAGCAGGTGACGAACGATGCCCCGATCAACAGGGATGCAGACGGAGAGAACCAGGAGCCCTTCCACCTGTTCGGCGCCGACAACGACCCGCCGCTGGAGGAGAACACCCTCGATCCGGCCCCCTGCGCCTACGTTCTGACGCCGGAGCAGGCCGCTGAAGCCGAGCACGTGTTCGATCTCTACGGTGTGCAGGTACACACCGGTGACGGCGAAGTCCACGTGTCCATGGCCCAGCCCATGATGACCGTCGTTCCCTTCATCCTTGATGCGGGTGCCCGCAGCAATCTGGTCGAAGGAACCGCCGTCTACGACGCCGCGGATTGCCCGCTCGGGGTCATCGAGAACGTCGCTGCACCGACGATCGCAGGCGACACCGAGGCAGGCCAGACACTCGCAGCGGACGCGGGAACCTGGAACCCCGAAGACGTGGAGCTGAGCTACCAGTGGCTTGCGGACGGTGAGCCGGTGGAAGGCGCGACGGGTTCGACGTTCGAGCTCACCGAGTCGCACGAGGGGCAGATGTTCTCCGTCATCGTGACCGCAGAGCAGAACCGCTACGAAGGTGCTTCTGCGGCCTCTGACGAGGTAGGGCCGGTCACCGTCGAAGAGGATGGGTCGGACGAGCCAGGCGATGAAGATCCGGGTGACGAGGGCGACACCGGCGGAACCGGCGAACTGCCCGAAACCGGTAGCGCATCGACGCCGTTCCTCGCGTTTGCCGCTCTTCTGCTGCTGATGGCCGGTGCGACGGTTATCGCACGGAAGCGCAGCACCGAGCAGGGCGACGTCCGCTAGCGTCGGCCAGAACTCGACAAGTGGCCCGCTCCCTGACCGAGGGGAGCGGGCCACTACGGATAGAATGCAGGCGATGAAGACGCTCATCATCGAAGACGATCACCGGGTATCCGGGGCGCTGGCCGCATATCTGACGAAGGCCGGCTATTCACCCGTTCGCGCACCCGACGGTGACTCGGCGCTGGAGGCGCTCGGCGCGGACACCGAGGTCGTACTGCTGGATTTAGGGCTTCCGGATATCGATGGTGTCGATCTATGCCGCCGAATCCGCAATCAGACGGATGTGCCGATCATCATCGTGACCGCCCGCAGCCGGGTACAGGAGCGGATCAAGGGGCTCCGAGCGGGTGCCGATGACTTCATCGTGAAACCGTACGATGTTCGCGAGCTTGTTGCTCGCATCGAGGCGATCACGAGAAGGTCCCAGTCGCTGCAACCTTGGCTGTCGGAGTCCTGGAACAGCGACGAGTTGGGGGTGCAGATCGATTTCGTTGGCCGGGAGGTCACGGTCGATGAACAGCGGGTGGAGCTCACGCGAAAGGAGTTCGACATCGTGGCGCTGCTGGCGCGGTATCCGGGCGTAGCGGTTCCTCGTGAGCGCATCATCCGCGAAGTGTGGAACACCGACTGGCATGGATTCAGCCGGTCGCTCGAGGTGCACATCGCGTCCGTTCGGCGAAAGATCGACAAGGAGCCGTTCATCGAAACGGTGCGCGGAGTCGGTTACCGGCTGTCAGGGCTGTGACGGGTGCGTAGCAGACTCATCGTCGTCTTCCTCGTCCCCATGATCGTTGTTCTGCTCATGCTGGGCGCAGCGTACGCTTCGAGCGTCGCGCGGGGTGTTCAGCAGCAGTTCTACTCGCAGCAGCTCGCGGATGCCGGCTATTTCGTCAGCAGCGCGCGCGTGGCACTCGCATCGGGCAACCCGACGGTTGTGGAGGCTGAAATGCGGCGGCACAGCGAGCTTTACGGGACCGGGATCCTCGTCGTCGGGAGGTCTGGGGAGCCGTGGGCTTCGACCGGCTTCGACCCCACCGGTGTCGATGACGACACAGTCGCGCAGATACAGCTCGCGCTGTCGGGGCACAGAGGAGACGTTCCGCCATCGGCGCTGCCGTGGTCGTTCGAGGATGCTGTTGTCGTCGAGCCGATCTTCGACGACAATGACGTTATCGGCGCGGTCGTGATGGTGGCCAGCACGAGCGAACCACGTGCGGAGATACTGCGCCAGTGGGCGATGCTCGCGGTTGTCTCGCTCGTGGCGATCGCTGCCGGCGCAGTCGTGGTATTCCGGTTGGCGAACTGGGTGTTGCAGCCGCTGCGACGGGTGAACAGGGCAATGGCGGAGATCGAAAGCGGCCACATGGAGGCACGCATCGCGGACGATACGGGTCCTCCGGAGTTGCGTCGCATGATCGAAGTGTTCAACCAGATGGCGGGTGAAGTCGAGCGCACGGTGCACAGGCAGCAGGAGTTCGCGCTGAATGCGTCGCACGAACTGCGCAACCCGCTCAACGCGCTGCTGCTTCGAGTCGAATACCTTGCAACCGGCCTCGGCAGCGAATGGGATGCCGACGTGGAAGAGACACGCGAAGAGGGACGAAGGATCACCCAGACGCTGGATACCATGCTGAGTCTCGCGAAGCGCGGCAATAGTGACGTCGATCTGGCTAGGGTGAACATCGCGTCGCTGGTGCGAGAGCGCGTGAGAGCCTGGAGAGATGCCGCAGGCGGTCTGTCGATCACGTTTGATCTGCGGGGCGTCAAGGCCACGTACGCGGTTACCGACAAGACGACGGTGGAGAGCGCGCTCGATGCCGTCATCGACAACGCGGTGAAGTTCTCGCCGCAGAGATCGAAGATCAAGATCGTGACCGAACCATCGGGCGAGGGCGGTCGCATAAAGGTCACCGATCAGGGCCCCGGCTTGACCGATGAGGAGATGGAATCGGCGCTCGAACGGTTCTGGCGCAGTCCCAAGAGCCAGAACGTGCCCGGTTCCGGCCTCGGCCTCGCAATCGCCAACGATCTCCTGGAATCGGTGGGCGGCCGGCTTCGCCTGACCGCTGCAGCGACCGGCGGGCTCACGGTAGTACTCGAGCTGTCGGAAGGACGATCGCGATGAAGCCGCTGCTGTCACGCATTGCCTCGCTTACGGTTGTTGCCGTGGCGCTCGGCGCGATGAGCGGCTGTTCACTCTTCGAACCGGACCGCACCGAGGGCAGCTACGAGATCGCGGGAGGCAGCGCAACGGGCGTTTATTTCTCGTACGGCGAGCAGATGGCGACTGTGCTCACCGCTGAATCCGATGCCGATTTTTCGGTTGCGGAGACGAACGGATCCGTCGAGAACCTGTTGCGCGTCGGTGCCGGGGATGCGCTGCTCGGGTTCGCGCAGAGTGACGCCGCGGCCGATGCCGTTGCTGGTGTAGGCGAGTTCGAGGAACCGCTGCCGATTCGGGCACTCGCCCGTCTGTACGACGAGTACGTGCACGTCGTCGTGCGGGAGGACTCCGAGATCGGCGACATCACGGATCTTGCGGGGCACTCGGTTTCGCTGGGTGCCGAGCACTCGGGAGTGGCGGTCGTCGCTTCGCGGATTCTTACGGCGGCGGGAGTCGATGAAGCATCGATGGACGATCCCCGCTTGGATCTGGGAGAGTCCATCGAAGCGATGGAGCAGGGCGAGATTGACGGCTTCTTCTGGGTCGGGGGCCTCCCGACTCCCGGCATTGAAAACCTGGTGGAAGGTGTGCCGACTCGACTGCTGCCCATCGATGCGGAGCTGGTTGATCGAGTGAATTCGGCGCACGACGGCGTCTATCGTGTCTCGGACTTTCCGGCCGGCGAATACGGGCACGACGAGCCCACGTCGACCATGACCGTTCCGAACTTCTTGATCGCGTCCGATGCTGCTCCCGACGATCTGATCACGGACGCCCTGCGCATCATCTTCGATGCACGAGCAGAAATAGCGCAGTTCGTGCCGGCCTTCGCGCTGCTCGACAGAAGGCAGGCGATCTATACCGATCCGATCGGTCTTCACCCCGGTGCGATCGAGTACTACAGGGAGACGAGGCACTAACGGCTGAATCGCGCAGGGCAGCCCCGACGAAAAGCTCAAGAAGAGCTTAAGGTTCGAGTAATCATCGAGGCTCTGGTTTAGGGTGACACTGTCGTGTCTTCTGCGTTGCGATAGCTGCAAAACTGCAGCACTACCACATAACAACTATTTGATTACGATTGTTCTGAGAGCACACCGCAGTGTCTGGAAGTGGGGTTAACTAATGGCCATGATCCCTGTTATCGAGGTCGAGAACGTCAACAAGCACTACGGTGACTTCCACGCCCTGAAGCACATCGACATGTCGGTCAACAAAGGCGAGGTCGTTGTTGTCATCGGCCCTTC
>DXDC01000070.1 GCA_019115685.1 Candidatus Agrococcus pullicola | reverse complement strand
GCACCGTCGCCTCGATCTCGTGCGCAAGAATTCTGTCCGGGCCGACACCGTCGACGGTCTCGCGCAGTCCGGCGATCACGCGTCCCGTCCGTTCCCCCGCGGGATCATCGCGCATCTCGGTGCCCCGGGCTGCGGTCATCAGCTCGATCGCGAGCACGCGCTGCAGGCCATCCACTGCCTTGCGAAGCTTTCGCGCTGCACCCCAGCCCATCGACACGTGGTCCTCCTGCATGGCGCTGGAGGGGATCGAATCGACGGACGCCGGAACAGCAAGCCGCTTCATCTCGCTGACGATGCCGGCCTGCGTGTACTGAGCGATCATGAGCCCCGAATCGACCCCGGGGTCAGCGGCCAGGAACGGTGTGAGTCCGAAACTGCGCGACTTGTCGAGAAAGCGGTCGGTGCGTCGCTCGCTCATGGACGCGACGTCCGCGATCGCAATGGCGAGGAAGTCGAGCACGGCAGCAACTGGCGCGCCGTGGAAGTTGCCGTTCGAGACGACCCTGCCGTCATCCGTGACGACGGGGTTGTCGATCGCGCTCGCGAGTTCGATCTCGGCAACGCGGGCGGCGTGCGCGTGGGTGTCTCGTGCGGTGCCGTGCACCTGCGGTGCGCAGCGAAGCGAGTAGGCATCCTGCACACGAGTGTCCTCCGGGCCCTTGTGGCTCGCGACGATCGGGCTGCCCTGCAGCAGCGCCGCAATATTCGCAGCGCTGGCTGCCTGGCCGGGATGCGGGCGCATGGCCATGAGGTCGGCAGCGAAGGGAGCGTCGGTACCGAGCAGTCCTTCGACGCTCATGGCTGCCGTGAGGTCGGCGGTCAGCAGCAGGCGCTCGAGGTCGTCCAGAGCGAGGCAGAGCATCGCGAGCATCCCGTCCGTGCCGTTGATGAGCGCCAGCCCTTCCTTCTCGGCCAACTGCACTGGTGATAGCCCAGCGTCGGCGAGAGCGTCCGCAGCCGGTACGTCTTCGCCCTTGTACGAGACCGTGCCCTCTCCCATGGCCGCGAGCGCGATGTGCGCAAGTGGCGCGAGGTCTCCGGAACAGCCGAGCGAACCGTACTCGGCGACATGCGGCACGATTCCGGCATTCAGCATCCCGGCGTAGAGCTCGACGGTCTCGCGACGCGCGCCCGTATGCCCGGTCATGAGCGTCTGCAGTCGCAGCAGCATGAGTCCGCGCACCACTTCGTTCTCGACGCGCGCACCGCTGGACGCCGCGTGAGAGCGCACGAGTGAGCGTTGGAGCGCAGCACGATCCACGGGGGCGATCTGCGTGTTCGCGAGGGCGCCGAAACCGGTCGAGATGCCGTAGTGCGGGTTGGCATCGTTCGCCAGGTCATCGATGATTCGGCGAGCCGCATCGACGCGTTCGAGCCCGGTTCGGCTCAGCGCGACCGCCTCTTCCGCTCGAACGACCGCTACGACTTCGTGCCGCGTGAGCGGCGCATCCCCGATGGTGATTGGCATGGCTCTATTCCATCCCCTTGCTCGCGCGTTCGATAGCCGCTGGACTACATTGGTGTCTGAGATATCAGACTCAGGAGGCGGTATGTCGGTTCGTATGCCCGCTGCGCGCAATGCGCTGCGCGTCTTGGCGCTACTCGCCGAACAGGTGGGTCCGACGCGAGCCGCAACGGTCGCCCGCGAACTGGAAATACCGCGGTCGAGCGCATATCAACTGCTGCAGGTCATGCGCGAAGAGGGATTCCTGGTGCACTATCCGGAGCTCGGTGCGTTCGGACCGAGCGCCAAGGTGCGCCAGATCGGGTCACAAGCCGGCGCCGCAACAAGGCTCGAGCGACTCGGCCAGCCCGTCCTCGAGCGTGCCGTCTCCGGCACTGCCGTACCCGCGACTGCGCATCTGGCAGTGCTCGCGGGCAGCGACATCGTGTACGCGGCGCGCGCGCAGGGACCGCGCTCTCCCACGACGGTCTCGAAAGTCGGCGTACGGTTACCCGCGCTGCACACCGCGACCGGCAGGGCGCTCCTCGCAGCGCTCCCCTACTCGCAGGTGCTCGCGAACCTGCCGACGACAACCGTGCTCGAAGGAAGCGTACGCTCACGCGGGGAACTTCGCTCGCTGCTGCGATCCACCGCCTCACGCGGGTATGCGACGGAGTCAGGAGACGTGGATGCGAACTACGGCTCCGTCGCGGCCGCCGCATTCGACGCCGCCGGCTATCCGGCCGCAGCGATCGGGCTCACCTTCCGTCTGGCATCCGCCGATGGCGAATCGTGGGAAGCCCTGGGCACGACGGTACGGGGGGCCGCCGCTGCCCTCACACGTCGGCTCGGCGGCGTTGCCGAAACTTGAAACCCGCCGCAACCCATCGATTGGGTGCGATGTGTGCTCTACGTTTCGACCTACGCCCTACACGAACAGGAATGCCCCGAAGAAGGCTCCCCCAAGGGCGACTACGATGATCGTGCCGATGACCCAACCGATGACGCACAGTCCGTTGAGGATCAGCCCGGTGATGGCCAGGCCCTTGCCACGCGGCTCGCGCTTGAGGCCCATGAACCCGAGAACCAGGCCCGCGATCGGCACCAGGAAGGTCCAGCCGAAGAACAGACTGACGATTCCGAGAATCATTGAAGTCAGGCTCAGACCAGTCGATTGGCTCTGCTGCGGGCTCGTAGTCATGCTACTCCTTGGGTTGTTGCGCTCATTTTCGCTGTTGAACACCGTCGACCAGCTTCGCGCCGGTCACTTTCGAGGTTACAGCGCGGCAAGGGCCTCGGACAGGGTTGGAGCAGCAGAATCCTTCTCGGAGATGACTTCGCGATCGCTCGCATCGATGGGCAGCGGCCACCGAATGCCGAGTTGCGGGTCCAGCGGTGTGATCGCGACGCCCTGCATGTCCGGCGTCCATTCCCTCGTGAAGCAGTAGACGTACTGCGTCGGGGCCTCACCTGTCGACTGGAAGCCGTTGCAAACTCCCTCCGGTACCAGCACCTGCACGCCGGGCCGCAGCTCGGTCTGGACGACCGTTCCTCGCGTGGATGACTCGGGCCGGGCATCCACCCAGGCTCCGTAAGCCGTGCCGTGCGCGATGGCGACGAGCTTGGTCATCGCCTCACCGTGCATACCCCGCACGGCGCCGGGTTTGGTTTCGGTCACGTTGATCTGCTGGAAAGGCGGCAGCTCGTAGCCCGCGTCTCGGAAGGCGGATGCCCGGAAGAATTCGCGAACGGCGCCGCGGGCCTCGAGCACCTGCTTCATCCGTACGACCACAAGCCCTTCGATGTCGGTGGTTTCGACATCGAAGTCGATGATCTCGGCCATGAAGCCCCCTACTCGACCGATTCGCGTCGCTTCTTCCGCCACATGTAGGCGGGCAAATCCTCGCCGTCCCAGACCTGAATCACACCCCACGCGACGGCGGCGATGGGCACGGCGAGCACTGCTCCGATGATGCCTGCCAGCACCGTACCGATCGTCAAGACGACCAAGACGACCAGCGCGTGCAGCTTCAGCGTGCGACCCATGACAACCGGCTGCAGGAAATTGCCTTCGAGCTGGTTGACGAGAATCACGATACCCACCACGACAAGCGCCACCCAGAACCCCTGTGAAACGAGCGCGACGAGCGCCGCCAGGATCCCCGCGAGCGTGGCGCCGACAAGAGGAATGAAGGCCAGCACGAACACGAGCAGCGCAAGGGGGATGGCGAGGGGAATCGGATACCCGACCCAGCCGAGGATGAGCAACCCGAGCAGGATGCCGAGGGCGTCAACGGCCGCCACCGTGGCAGTGCCGCGAACATAACTGCCGAGGGTCTGCACGGTCTTTCGCCCCGCACGCTTCGCGCGCTCGTAACGCTCGCCCTGGAACGGTCGCAGCAAGAACTCCCAGATCTGCGGACCGTCCTTCAGGAAGAAGAACAGCACCACGATCATCAGTACCAGGCCCGTGAAGAAGCTCGCCGCAGCGCTCACCCCTGCGAGAGCGCCGCTGCCGAACTGCGCCGAGGTCAGGAACTCGACGACCGTATCCTGCACCTCGGTGAACTGCTCTTCCAGGTCATCGATGAATGGCAGCTCCTGCGCCCAGGCGATGAGCTGCGTTATGCCCTCCGATGCCTGGTCGTACAGCGTCTGCCACTGATCACGGACCTGCCAGGTGATCAGCCAGCCGACCCCGGTCAGTACCGCGACGATCGCCAACAGTGCCATGATCGTCGCCAACAGGCTCGGCACACCCTTGTCGCGCATCCATCGCATGACGGGCTCGAACGCGGACGCGAAGATGAGCGCAAGCAGTACTGGGATGATCACGAGCGTCAGCTGCGTCATCGCGAACACCGCGCCCGCGACCACGATCAGCACCAGAATGACCTGGGCAGA
>DXDC01000069.1 GCA_019115685.1 Candidatus Agrococcus pullicola | reverse complement strand
TCGTCGGCGAGGAGCACGCTCGTGGTCACGGTGCCCCCTGGCCTGTATTCCGGTTCATACGGTCTCCTGTACGACGTGCAGTCGCAGCTCGAAGCGGCCTGCCCCGTGCTCGATGTCGAGAGTGCCGCCTGCGTCGCGCACGCGCGTCCGCAGGCTCTCCAGACCGCGCAGCGCACCGGGCTCGCCGGCCGCGCCGTCGTTCCGCACCGACAAGCCGTCGTCGACCGTGATGCTCACCTCGGTCGCGCGCGTGTGCCGCAGCACGTTCGTCGTCGCTTCCCGCAGCACGAGCGCGAAGAGCCCGTCGTGCGCATCCGGTACCCGGCCTCGGTCGTGAACATCTACGCGGATGCCCGCCGCATCGAGCAGCTCGCTCGCGTTGGCGAGTTCGGACGCGAACGTCAGGGAATGGGTCGAATTGGCGAGATCGCGTGCCTGTTCGATCGTTTGCGCCGTCAGCCGCCCGATCGCTTCGAGTTCGGCGGCCGTTCGCTCGGGGTCCGTGTGCTGCAGCCTCGCGGCGACGGCCGCCTTGAGTTTGATCACGTGCAGCGTGTGCCCCTGGATATCGTGCAGGTCGCTCGCGAAGCGGAACCTTTCCTTGATGATCGCGAGCTCGGTCTCGGTGCGGCGCATCGTCTCGAGCTCCGAGAACAGTCGCCACGTCACGTCGTTGAGCCAGAAGACGCCGGTGAACATCAGCGTGTAGGTCAGCGAAGTGAACAGATAGTGCTCGGCACTATCGGGGCGCACAGCGGTCACGAGCAGGCTCGACGCCGGAACCGCGAGTACGAACGCGGCGGCTGTCACCGCACGGTACTTGCGCATGGTCGCGATGGTGACCGCGACGGGAACGACGAGGCCGATCAACGACAGCGGCCCCATCCCCAGCAGCAGAGCCGTGACCCACGTCAGGGAGCCGATGGCGACTGCGGGCAGCAGCTGCCGCAGCGTCAGCCCGGTCTGCCATCGGCTCGCCGCCCAGGTGGCAATGGCCACGCTGGGCAGCTGCAGCGCGCTGTGCCAGAGCGGATCGGAGGCCACGAGCAGTTGCGTGATACCGGCGACCGCGACGGCGATCACGGCACCGATCGTCGTGATCTTTCGCATGCGCCGCATCGGGCGGGACTCGTGCACGCTCACAGGTCCTCCTCGTCATTCGCCCACCTTCGCTCGAGCACTCGCTCTGCAGCAGCGATAACGAGGGCGGCGATCACGATGGTAGTGACGAGGACGGCAATGAGCCAGCCGGATGCGGGCGACTCGATCGCCGGAACCAGTGCCGAGATCCACGCGGGCAGGGCGTCGCCCGTGAACGGAAGGAGGTCGATCAACGTCACCAGGCCGACCACGCCTGCGGCCGTGATCACCACCAGCATCGAGTACTGGATTGCCTTCACCGACACTCCCTCCCGGTCGTGGCGCAACGGATGCGATGCGTATGCAGCCCCCATCCTCCGCCGACGGGACGTGCGTCGACAGTGACACCGTGTCACATCCACGCTGTGACGCCGTGACACTACCCGCGCCGGGCGAACAAAGGGAATCTGGATACACGCCAGCGGAAACACCGCTCCAACCCGAGGAGGCAGCACATGCTTTTCGACTTTGTCGGAGACCTGTTCATTCAGCTCGCACAGTTCGTCACGGGCCTCGACTTGTGGTTGCAGATGCTGTCGCTCATGGCGATCGGCGCGATCCCGTTCATCGAGTCGTATCTGGGCAGCTTCCTGGGCACGATCGTGGGCGTCAATCCGTTCATCGCAGTAGCCGCGGCAGTTCTCGGCAATATCGTCTGCACGTTCGTCCTGATCGCGCTCGCGAGCAGAGTGCGCGAGGCGGCGACGCGGGGCCGTGAGCGCCCGGCCGAGAAGGAGTTGACGGGGCGACGCAAGAAGGTCGTCACATACCTCGAGCGTTTCGGTGTTCCCGGTGTCACGCTGCTCGGGCCGCTCGTGGTCGCCAGCCAGATCACCGCGCCTACGCTCGTCGCGGTCGGCGCCAAGAAGTCGAACGTCTACCTCTGGACGGCCATCTCGATCGCGCTCTGGGGCATCCTGTTCGGATTCTTCGGCGAGCTTCTCATCTCGCTGGCGACGTAGCTCCGGCTGTGCTGGGATGATCGGTGTGGGTGCGACGCTCGCACGATGAGGAGGCACGGTGTTCACGACTCGACCAACGCTGCAGGGCACGTTCGGCATGGTGGCCAGTACCCACTGGCTCGCTTCCGCATCCGCCATGGCGGTGCTCGAGGATGACGGTAACGCGTACGACGCGGCGGTGGCCGCAGCGTTCGTGCTGCACGTTGCCGAACCGCATCTGAACGGGCCGGGCGGAGACGCACCGATCATCGCCGCGCCGCGCGGCGAGGAACCCAGGGTGATCTGCGGGCAGGGGCCTGCGCCCGAGGGCGCCAGCGCGAGCAGCTACAGAGCGATGGGGCTGGCGTCCGTTCCCGGCACAGGTCTGCTGGCGGCCGCAGTGCCCGGTGCGTTCGACGCCTGGATGCTGCTGTTGCGCGACTACGGGACCAAGCGACTCGACGACGTGCTGCGTTTCGCGATCCACTACGCCGAGCACGGCGTACCGGTTGTCGAGAACATCGCCGCTGCCATCGCGGCGGTGCGCGAACGCTTCGAAGGGGAGTGGCACGCATCCGCCGAGATCTATCTGCCGGGCGGTGAGGTGCCGCGGCCCGGTGATCTGCTGCGAAACCCGATGTTGGCGGCGACCTGGCGGCGGTTGCTGGAGGAGTCCTCGGGCGCGGATCGGATCGGGCAGATCGACCGCGCGCGCGAGATTTGGCGCGCGGGGTTCATCGGCGAAGCGATCGTGGCTTCGATGCGCGTACCCGCGACCGACAGCACGGGGATAGCGCGGGAGGGCGTCATAGAGCCGGCCGACCTCGAAGCGTTCGGCGCCACCGTCGAGAGCCCCGTGACGTACCGCTGGCGCGACTGGACGGTGTGCAAGGCCGGCCCGTGGAGTCAGGGACCGGTGTTCCTGCAACAGCTGGCGCTGCTGCCCGAGCACTTGGAGCACGGCACCGCCGACTACTACCACCGGTTGATCGAGGGCACCAAGCTCGCGATGGCCGACCGCGAGGCGTGGTACGGGGATGCGCAGCCCGTGCCGCTCGATGCGCTGCTGTCGGACGAGTACAACGAGCAGCGGCGAGCGCTGATCGACCCGGGCACGGCCTCCCGCGAACTGCGTCCGGGCTCACCCGAGGGGCGGGAGCCGCGGCTCGTGCGGCACGAGGGCGGAGTCGTGGGCGGTGCCGGCATCGGCGAACCGACCGTCGCCGGTGACGAAGGCGCCAAGGGCGACACCTGTCACGTCGACGTCGTCGACCGCTGGGGCAACATGGTGTCGGCGACGCCCAGCGGTGGCTGGCTGCAGTCGAATCCGGTCATGGCCGGGCTCGGCTTCCCGCTCGGTACCCGGCTGCAGATGGCGTGGCTCGAGGAAGGGCTGCCGAACACGTTGACGCCGGGTCGCCGCCCCCGCACGACGCTCACGCCGAGCCTGGCCATGCAGGGAGACGAGGCCGTGCTCGCCTTCGGTTCACCGGGTGGTGATTCGCAGGATCAGTGGACGTTCCACACGTTCCTCGGCATCGTGCTGCGGGAGCCGGTGCGCGGCGGTCTCGACCTGCAGGGCGCTATCGACCTTCCGGGCTGGCACGGCGAAGGATTCCCCGACTCGTTCTACCCGCACACGATGAAACCGGCCGGTGTGACGTTCGAGAGTCGCGTCGGCGACCACGTGCTGGACGAGCTGCGGGAACGCGGCCACGACGTGACCGTTGGCGGGCCGTGGTCGGAGGGTCGCGTCTGCGCTGTCAGCCGCGACCCGCGCACCGGCGTGCTCTCGGCAGCGGCGAATCCGCGCGGCATGCAGGGGTACGCCGCCGGGCGCTAGGGTCAGCCGTTGAACGCGTCGAGGCCCGTGACCGCGCGACCGAGTGACAGGATGTGCACCTCGTCGGTCCCCTCGTAGGTGCGCACCGACTCGAGGTTGTTCGCGTGCCGCAGCGGCGAGTGGTCGAGCGTCACCCCGTTGCCGCCGAGGATCGTGCGCGCGCTGCGGCAGACCTCGATCGCGGCGCGCGTGTTCGCGAGCTTGCCGAACGAGATCTGCGAAGGCGTGAGCTTGCCTTCGTCTTTCAGCCGTCCCAGGTGCAGCGCCGTGAGCGCTCCCTGCTGGATGGGCAGCAGCATGTCGACGAGCTTCTGCTGCGTCAGCTGGAAGCCCGCGATCGGGCGTCCGAACTGCTGCCGTTCGAGTGCGTAGTCGAGCGCAACCTCGTAGGCGTCACGGGCTGCGCCGACGACGCCCCAGCCGATGCCGTAGCGCGCCTCGTTCAGGCACGACA
>DXDC01000068.1 GCA_019115685.1 Candidatus Agrococcus pullicola | reverse complement strand
CGTTCGTTGCTCTCGCCCCCTTCTCCGGTATTGGACTTCCCGCCCAGGCGGTTCATCGCGATCGCGAGCGTCTCGTGCGCTTCGCGTGAGATCGACCCGTAGGACATCGCTCCCGTGTGGAATCGCTTGACGATTTCGGAAACCGGTTCGACCTCCTCGATCGGGATGGGACTGCGCTCCCCCTCTTTGAACGAGAACAGTCCTCGCAGCGTCTTCAGCTCCTGCGCCTGCGAGTTGACGAGATCCGTGTACTCGCGGAACACGTCGAAGCGCTCCTCGCGCGTCGCATGCTGGAGGCGCCAGATGACCTCCGGGCTGAACAGGTGCGGTGCACCGTCCCGGCGCCACTGGTACTCGCCGCCCGTATCGAGTCGTTCGTGCACGAGCGCGGCGCGTTCGGACGCGTACGCCGAGCTGTGCCGAAGCCTCGTCTCCTCAGCGATGACGTCGATGCCGACGCCGCCGAGCCGCGTCGTAGTGCCCGTGAAGTACCGGTCGACGATGGCTTGCGAGAGACCGACAGCCTCGAACGCCTGCGCTGCGACGTAGGAGCCGACCGTCGAGATCCCCATCTTCGACATGATTTTCGTGACGCCCTTGCCCAGCGCTTTCACGAGATTCATGACCGCTTCCGTCTCGCTGATGCCGTTCAGGCGCCCCTGCTGCACGAGCTGCTCCGCCGACTCCATTGCGAGGTAAGGATTGACGGCACTGGCGCCGTAACCCAGCAGCGTCGCGACATGGTGCACCTCGCGAACGTCACCGGCCTCGATGATGAGTCCGGCACGCATCCTGCTGCCCTCGCGAATGAGGTGCTGATGCACGGCGCTCGCCGACAGCAGGCTGGGGATGGGCGCGTGCTGCTCATCCGAGTCGCGATCGGAGATGACGATGTACTGGGCACCGTTCTCGATCGCACTGTCGACCTCGAGGCACATGGCGTCGAGACGATGCTCCATCGCATGCTCACCGTCGGCCACCGGGTAGAGGGCCGAGACCGTGACCGTGCGTCGCGAACCCGGGGTCCGGTCGATGTTGCGGATCTTCGAAAGCTCGGAGTTGAGCAGCACGGGGAAATCCAGGATCACCTGGCTCGCGTGCAATGGCGTTGCGTCCAGAAGATTGCGCACCGGGCCCAGCCCGGAACGCATGCTCGTGACGATGGATTCCCTGATCGAGTCCAGGGGCGGATTCGTCACCTGGGCGAATGACTGAGTGAAGTAGTCGAACAGCAGACGCGGTCGACTGGATAGCACGGCGATGGGTGTGTCCGACCCCATGGCTCCCAGCGGTTCCGCCCCCGTACGTGCCATCGGCTCGATCAGACGCCCGACTTCCTCGTCCGTGTACCCGAATGTGCGCTGCCGGCGGATCACGGACGCGGGCGTGTGCATGACGTGCTCACGCTCCGGCAGCTCGGACAGACTTATCCTGCTGGATTCGAGCCACTCCCCCCAGGGTTCCAGTTCCGCAAGTTCGCGCTTGACCTCGTCGCTGGGCACAATGCGTCCGGCGGCCGTGTCGATCAGGAACATCTCGCCGGGCTGCAGTCGGCCTCGGCGCTCGACGCGAGCCGGGTCGATGCCGGGAACAACGCCCGTTTCGCTCGCCACGACGACTAGTCCGTCGGTTGTGACAAGCCATCTTCCGGGGCGCAGCCCGTTGCGATCGAGCGTCGATCCGACGAGTGTGCCGTCGGTGAAGGAGATCGCCGCGGGGCCGTCCCACGGCTCCATCAACAGCTCGTGATACTCATAGAAGTCTTTCACGGACTGCGGAAGGTCGTCGCTGGACTGCCACGCTTCGGGCACCATCATGAGCATTGCGTGCGGCAGACTTCGGCCGGAGAGCGACAGCAGTTCGAGCACCTCGTCGAAGGAAGCGGAATCGCTTCTGCCCTCGCTGACGATCGGGAGCAGTGGCCGCAAGTCGCCCAGGAACTCGCTCTCGAGCTGCGACTGGCGAGCGAGCATCCAGTTGCGATTGCCGGCAACGGTGTTGATCTCGCCGTTGTGCGCGATCATACGCAGCGGCTGTGCCAGCGGCCAGCTCGGGAACGTGTTCGTGGAATACCGCGAGTGCACGATTGCGAGTGCGCTCGCAAAGCGTTCGTCCGAGAGGTCCGGGTAGAAGGGCTCGAGCTGCAGCGTCGTGACCATGCCCTTGTACGTGATCGTCCGGCTCGACAGCGATGGCAGATAGTCGCCGAGCTCGCGCTCGACGCGCTTGCGCATCCTGAACGTGAGTCGGTCGAGGCCGATGCCGGCCACCGGGAGTGTCGCGGAGGCGACGAAGAGCTGCTCGATGTGGGGTTTCGAATTGCGTGCGAGCGCACCGAGCTGATCCGCATCGACGGGAACATCACGCCATCCGAGGACGCGGAGTCGTTCCTGACGAGCGATGCGCTCGATCTCGAGCTTCGTGCTGACGCGCTGCTTCTCGGCTCGCGGCAGGTATACGAGCCCCGCCGCGTATCCTCCCGGCTCCGGGAGATCGAAGTCCACGACGTCGCGGAAGAACGCGTCGGGTATCTGCGTGAGGATGCCGGCTCCATCACCCGTTCCGGCATCGGAGCCGACTGCACCGCGGTGCTCAAGGTGACGAAGTGCATCGAGCGCTTGTTCGACCACTCGGTGTGTCGGAGCGCGTTTGAGTGTTGCGACCATCGCGAGACCGCAGGAATCGCGTTCGAATCGGGGATCGTATAGACCGTCCCGTTCGGGCAGGGTCGATGGGTGCATGGCATGTTCCCAACTGCTGACGGACAGTTGCCACGGTCACCGTTGACCAGCGACGTACTACTTACTCAGCGCGTACCGGTTCGGACGCCTTCGCTTTCGCGGCCGGGGTGTTGGCCAACTCAGCTTCACTGTAGGTATCAGACTTTACACGACTCGGGCCGTCTTCTTCGCCAGCTCTGAACGGCGAAGGCTCGAGCCCCTTGTGCGCGCGTGACTGCATGATCCAGATGACGATGCCGATCGCGATTGCGATGAACGCCATCCAAACGTTCACTCGAATGCCCCAGAGCATCTCCGAGGGGTCGACGCGGATCGTTTCCCAGACGCTGCGTCCGACGCCGTACCAGATGAGGTACAGCGATAGCGCTTTGCCCCATTGGAGGTGGCGGTACCGATCCAGGAACAAGATCAGCGCTGCCCCGACGAGATTCCACACGGCCTCGTACAGGAAGGTCGGATGGAACAGTGTCGTCTCCGGCAGGCCGATCGGGAAGGCCGGGTTATCGGCTTCGATCTCGAGCCCCCACGGCAGCGTCGTGGGTGCGCCGAAGAGCTCGTGGTTGAAGTAGTTGCCGATGCGACCCATCGCCTGGGCGATGAGCAGCCCGGGTGCGATCGCATCGGCGACGGTGGTGAAACGCAGCCCTGTGCTCCGGCAGCCGATGACGACACCGATAGCACCACCGATCAGAGCGCCGAAGATGGCGATACCGCCATTCCAGATCCTGATGACTTCCCACGGATCCGATCCGGCACCGAAGTAGTCGGCCGGATGTGTGAGGACGTGGAAGGTTCGGGCACCGATAATACCGAGAACGACGCCCCAGAGGACGATGTCGACGACGTACCAGCCGTCGGCGCCGCGCTGCTTCAGACGGTAGGCGGTCAGCAGGCACGCGATGATGATGCCACCCAGAATGAACACCGCGTACGCATGAATCTGGAACGCGGCAGGCATGAACGTCAGGCCGATGTCGTGGAACCAGGTGAGCGGTACTTCGAGGTAGCGCCACTCGGGATCGGGGCTGGGAATGCTCGTGAACACGTATCTACCTTACGAGACGGAATCGGATGCTGATGCCAGCCCTGAGACGAGCTCTGCGGCTTTCTCGGCGACGCCGGGTACGCCGCCCGACCTCAGCGCCGTGACGAGCGCGGATCCGACGATTGCGCCCTC
>DXDC01000067.1 GCA_019115685.1 Candidatus Agrococcus pullicola | reverse complement strand
CGTCGAGCTCGATGTCGGTGTCATGGAACCGGCGAAGCGCAAAGCGCTCGTCGAGCGGCTACGCGGCACGCGGCCGATGCAGTTCGGTGCGGAGTCGCTGACCCGGGTCATCGCGATCACGAGCGGGAAGGGCGGTGTCGGGAAATCCACGGTCACGGCCGGGCTCGCGGTAGAACTCGCACGCAGAGGGCAGCGAGTCGGGCTCATGGATGCCGACGTGCACGGATACTCGATCCCGGGCATCCTGGGACTGCAGCAACAGCCGACGAGAGTCGGCGATCTCATGATGCCGCCAGTCGCGCACGGTGTGAGCGTTATCTCGATCGGGATGTTCGTCGAGGGCAACGCCTCCGTTTCATGGCGCGGCCCCATGCTGCACAGAACCCTCGAGCAGTTCCTGCGCGATGTGTGGTGGGGCGATCTCGACACGCTCCTGATCGATATGCCTCCGGGGACGGGCGACGTCGCGATTTCGCTTGGCCAGTTGCTGCCCAGCGCAGAGGTTGTCGTCACGACGACCCCGCAAACAGCTGCCGCCGACGTCGCCGAGCGTTCGGCGCTCGTGGCCAGACAAACCGGACAGCGGGTCATAGGCGTCGTGGAGAACATGGCCGGTCTCGTACAGCCCGACGGTTCCGTACTCGACGTATTCGGCACTGGCGGCGCCGACGAGGTCGCCAGGCGTCTCGAAGTCGACGTTCTGGCACGGATACCGATCTCGATTCCGCTGCGCGAGTCGGGTGATGCCGGGGAGCCGCTAGTACTGCGCGCTCCCGATGACCCGGGCTCGATTGCGCTGCGGCACCTCGCCGATGCGGTGGATGCGCGACGCAAGCCGCTCGCTGGACGCGGCATACCGCTTTCGCCGGAGTGACCGGTCAGTGACGCACTCAGGTCGCGTCTTCGTCGAAGGGCGCGGGCCCGTCGACGCGTTCACTCGCCTTTGCGAGCATTGCGCGCGCACTCGGCGATGATGGGCCGGAGTCGGCAGCGACCGCGCCGGGAGCAGCCGTTGCCCTGGGCGGCTCGTCCACGAACGCGTCTCTGACGATTCGGCGCGGGTCGTACTTGCGCGGGTCCATCTTCTGCCAGTCGATCTCATCGAATTCCGGCCCGATCTCGTCGCGCATCCGCTGTTTCGCCGAGTCCGCGTAGCCGCGAACGGCGCGAATGCCGTCGCGCAGCTTCTCCGCGTAGTACGGCAGTTTCGAGGGACCGAGCACGATAACGGCAAGCAGAGCTATGGGAAGCAGCTTGTCGAGAGACAGCCCGAGAAAGTTCACACTTCGATGCTATCTTCCCGTGCCTCATGACGGCGAGCCTGTCGGCTCCCGGAGCAACGGGTGAGTACGCTCTTGACGCAGGAGGGCACCGTGACTAATCCCAATCTCGTCAGGAAGTACGTCGACGATCTGCCGATCGAGACGGACGCGATGAGCATTGCACGCGACGCCGCGAATGAAATGGCGCTGCACCCCGTCGCGCCGGGTGTCGGAGCCCAGTTGGCGGTTCTCGGCGCCGCGTGCCGCGCCAATAGCATTCTCGAAGTCGGCACGGGGACGGGCGTCAGCGGGCTTTGGCTGCTCCGCGGCGCGCCGAGAGCAACGCTCACCTCGATCGACCTTGAACTTGACTCGCAGCAGCATGCGCGTTCGGCGTTTGCGGCAGCGGGCGTCCCCGCGACGAGGGCGCGACTCATCACCGGTGACGCGCGTGAAGTGCTGCCGCGGATGAACGAGGCGAGTTACGACATCGTCTTCCTCGACGCCGGCTCCGCGCACCTTCTCGAGTTCGTCGAGCTGGCGCTGACCCTGACACGCGTCGGTGGAACGGTTGCTGTGCACGGTGCCCTGCTGGAGGGACGAATCGCCGATCCCGCCCAGCGGGGCGAGGAGGTCGGCGATATGCGCGCCCTCCTCGCCGAACTGGCTGCGACCGACGCCGTCGTCAGTGCGTTGAATCCCGTTGGTGAAGGACTCCTGCAGATTACTCGACTGCCCGACTCCGCCTAGGAGTTCGCGATAACACAGGTTCCGAGAACCGGTGTCGCTGCCGAGCACTGCAAAAGCAATCTACCCCTAGGCTCCCACGACGACGCCGCTGAGCGCCGTGTGCAGCTCAGCCGCTTCGGCATCGTTGACCGAAACGACGAGACGACCCCCGCCCTCGAGCGGGATGCGGACGATGATCAGTCGTCCCTCTTTCACTGCTTCCAGTGGTCCATCGCCAGTGCGCGGCTTCATGGCGGCCATGCGCCACCCCTTTCACTTGTTGTGGAACCGTTCTATTGTCTCACGATCGGCGGAGACGATACGGCGTCGGCGTTCAGCTAGCAGTCAGCCAATTGCGCAAGCGCAGTTCGGCGTCGCGGATTTGCTCGAGCGGGACGTGTTCATCGTCATGGTGCGCCAAGAGCGGGTCTCCGGGGCCGTAATTCACAGCGGGAATCCCGAGCGACCAGAAGCGCGCAACGTCGGTCCAGCCGTACTTCGCTTTAGGGCTCAAACCGGTGGCTTCGAGGAACTCCCTCGCGACGACGGCATCCAAACCGGGGCTCGCGCCTCCGGCCTGATCCGTAACGATCACTTCGAAGCCGGCGAAGAGGTCTTTCACGTGTGCGATCGCCTGCTCGACACTCTTCGATGGAGCGAAACGGTAGTTGATCGTAATACGGCATTCGTCGGGAATCACGTTGCCGGCGATCCCGCCGGAAATGCCGACCGCGTTCAGCCCCTCGCGGAACACGAGGCCCTCGACGTTGACGTCGGACGGGCGGTAGTCCTGCAAGATCTGCAGCACGGCAGCTGCGTCGTGAATCGCATTGTGACCGACCCAGCTACGAGCGGAGTGCGCGCGCACCCCGCGGGTGACGACGTCGACGCGCAGCGTCCCGTTGCAGCCGCCCTCGACCGCTCCGTTCGAGGGCTCACCGAGGATCGCGAAGTCTCCCTGCATCAAATCGGGGCGAGCTTCCGCGAGATTGCGCAAGCCGTTGAGATCGGCGCTCACTTCTTCATGGTCGTACCAAATCCAAGTGACGTCCAGGCTCGGCGCTGCGATCTCTACCGCCAGCTTCAGCTGCACCGCAACGCCGGCCTTCATATCGACTGTGCCGCGCCCCCACAGCACTTCTCCACTGCCGCGGGTCTCGAATCGTGTCGGCAGGTTGTCGTTCAGCGGCACGGTGTCGATATGGCCGGCGATGACCACGCGGCGTGCCCGGCCCAGATTCGTCCTCGCGACGACGGTGTCGCCGTGCCTATCGACCTCGAGGTGATCGACCGCGCGCACAGCCGCCTCAATGGCGTCGGCGAGCGCAGTTTCATTGCCCGAAACCGAATTGATGTCACAGATCTGACGGGTGATATCGACGGCGTCCTGGGTCAGATCCAAAGAGTTCTGCAGCATGGCACTAGCCTAGTTCCCATGACACGCTTTGCTTACGGTCGCGGGCTCGCAACGCTCTATCGCGACAAAGTGCTCGACGTCTGGTACCCGATTCCTCGATTGGGCGAAGCTCCCGTTGGAGACGAACGATGGTTGGGCGAAGCCGGTCTTGAACCGTATCGCGACGATAATCGCGGGGTCGTGATCGAGCCGCGTACCGTGCAGATCGATCTTGACGCTGCTCCGACGTCTGTCGAGGACGTATATCTCCGACTCCATCTCTTGAGCCATCAGCTCGTCCTGCCGAACTCCATCAACCTCGACCGCGTGTTCTCGATCCTGCCGATCGTCGCCTGGAGCAATGCCGGCCCGATCGACCCCGGATTCTGGTCGGAGCGTCGAGTGCAGATCCAGCGTGCGGGCATCCAGGTGCAACTCGTAGACAGATTCCCCCGGATGACCGACTACGTCCTGCCGGACGGCGTTCGGATAGGTGACGCGAGCCGGGTCCGCTTGGGGGCTCACCTCGCCAGCGGCACGGTGGTCATGCACGAAGGATTCGTCAACTACAACGCGGGCACGCTCGGCGCATCCATGGTTGAGGGTCGTATTTCGCAGGGCGTCATCGTTGGCGACGGCAGTGACATCGGCGGCGGCGCATCCATCATGGGCACACTCTCTGGCGGCGGCAAAGAACGCGTCGAAATCGGCAAGGGAGTGCTGCTCGGCGCGAACTCCGGTGTCGGCATCTCGATAGGCGACAACGGCATCGTCGAAGCCGGCCTCTACGTCACCGCCGGCACGAAAGTCCTGCTCGCGGGCGAAGAGGTCAAGGCGGTGGATCTCTCCGGCATCCCGAACCTGCTCTTCCGCAGAAACTCCGTGACGGGCGCGGTCGAGGCCATCGAACGGTCGGGGAAGGCCATCGAGCTGAACGAGTCGCTGCACTGACCGCGACTCGCTCTGAGGCCGTCGGCGTACGGGCCGTTCAGTGCGGACTTTGCGTCGCAATGATCCCCTGATAGCGACCCGAACCACGCACTGAATTGGCGCAGCGGGAAGGAGTCCTGGGCAAGTATCACCCGGGAACCGTCTTTGCGGGATCTTGAGTTCCGTCGCGCGGCGGAGGCATCCCACATTCGGCTCATTTAGGCTGGTTCCCGTGACCGATCAGCGACAGCACTCCCCGAGCCTCGCGCTGAGGCATCTGACCAAACGATACGGGCCGAAGGTCGCGGCTGACGATGTCAGTCTCGATGTCCCGGCCGGCTCCATGTTCGGTCT
>DXDC01000066.1 GCA_019115685.1 Candidatus Agrococcus pullicola | reverse complement strand
GAACCCGGCGCAGCAGGTCGTCTCCATCGTCAACGACGAACTCGTGCGCATTCTCGGCAGCGAGCAGCGCAGGCTCGAATTCGCGAAGCAGCCGCCGACCGTCATCATGCTCGCCGGTCTGCAGGGTGCTGGAAAGACGACGCTCGCCGGGAAGCTGGCGAAGTGGCTGACGGGCGAGGGGCACACCCCGCTGCTGGTCGCAGCCGACCTGCAGCGCCCCAACGCCGTGAACCAGCTGCAGGTCGTCGGTGAGCGCGCCGAAGCCGCGGTGTATGCGCCCGAGCCCGGCAATGGTGTCGGCGACCCCGTCAAAGTGGCACGGGACGGTGTGAAGCTCGCGAAGCAGCGTCAGCACGACGTGGTCATCGTCGACACCGCGGGACGCCTGGGTGTCGACGCCGAGTTGATGAAGCAGGCCTCGAACATTCGCAAGGCAGTCAACCCCGACGAAGTGCTGTTCGTGATCGATTCCATGATCGGTCAGGACGCTGTTGCGACCGCGAAGGCCTTCCAAGAGGGCGTCGACTTCACGGGTGTTGTCCTGACGAAACTCGATGGTGACGCACGAGGCGGTGCCGCCCTTTCCATCCGCGGTGTTACCGGCAAACCGATTATTTTCGCATCCAACGGAGAAGGACTCGACGACTTCGAACCCTTCCACCCGGATCGTATGGCGAACCGCATCCTCGATCTCGGTGACGTACTCACTCTGATCGAGCAGGCGCAGAAAGCGTTCGACGAAGAAGAGGCGAGGAAGAGCGCAGAAGCGCTCATGAACGACTCGTACACGCTCGAGGACTTCCTCGGTCAGCTGCAGCAGATGCGGAAGGCCGCGAATTTCAAGAGCATGCTGAGCATGCTTCCCGGCGCGAACAAGCAGATGAAGGAAGCGCTCGAGAATTTCGACGAGGGGCAACTCGTGAAGTTCGAAGCGATCATTCAGTCGATGACGCCGCAGGAGCGCCGACAGTCGAAGATCCTGAACGGCTCCCGGCGACTCCGTATCGCTCGCGGTGCCGGTGTTACGGTGACGGACATCAACCAGTTCATGAAGCAGTTCGAGCAAGCATCCAAGACCGCGCGAACCATGGCCAAGGGTGGCATGCCGAACATTCCGGGTATGGGTCCCGTCCCGGGCGCTCACGGTGGGAAGAGCCAGCGCGCGAAGAAGCAGCAGAAGAAGGTCAAGGGTAAGCGATCCGGAAATCCGGCGAAGCGTCTCCAGCAAGAGGCTGCGGCTGCGGAACAGGCCAAACAGCACTCTGGCAGTGCCTTCGGTGCCGGGCGGGAAGAGAGCCAGAATCCCTACAGCGAACTGCCCGACAGCGAGCAGGAGACGCTGCAGCGAATGCTCGGTAACCGCTGAGGATAGAGGAAGGGCGCCGGGAGATTCGTCCCCGGCGCCCTTCTTCTAACTACTGCACGTCGTCGTCGACCCAATCCATCGACTTCGTGACCGCCTTGCGCCACAGCCGCAACTGACGGTCCCGCTCTTGCGCGTCCATGCTGGGCTCCCACCGACGGTCCTCCTGCCAATTGGAGGAGAGCTCGTCGAGGTCGTTCCAGAAGCCGACCGCGAGACCGGCTGCATACGCTGCGCCGAGCGCAGTCGTCTCCGCGACAACGGGACGAACAACCGGGACGCCGAGCACATCGGCCTGGAACTGCATGAGTGTGTCGTTCACGATCATGCCACCATCGACCTTCAACTCGGAAAGGTCTACTCCGGCATCCGCGTTCACCGCATCCAGGACATCCCGGGTCTGGTAGGCGACCGATTCAAGAGCCGCGCGGGAGATGTGGCTCTTGTTCGAGTAGCGGGTGAGCCCGACCACGGCTCCACGCGCTTCGGGTCGCCAGTACGGCGCGAAGAGCCCAGAGAATGCCGGAACGATGTAAACGCCACCGTTGTCCTCAACCTGCTTGGCGAGGTCTTCTACCTCGGGTGCCGACCCGATGATGCCGAGCTGGTCGCGCAACCACTGGATCAGCGATCCCGTTACGGCGATCGATCCTTCCAGCGCGTAACGGGTCGGCTGATCGCCGATCTTGTAGCCGACGGTTGTCAACAGGCCGTTGTCGGAGTGCACGATCTCTTCTCCGGTCTGGAAGATCAGGAAGTTGCCCGTGCCATAGGTGTTCTTGCTCTCCCCGCTCTGGAATGCTGCTTGCCCGAACGTGGCCGCCTGCTGATCACCGAGAATTCCGGCGATCGGCGTCTCACGCAGCAGCGAGGAGTCTTCCGCGTGGCCGTAGACCTCGGACGACGAGCGGATCTCCGGCAGCATCGAACGAGGAACACCGAAGGCTTCGAGGATGTCATCGCGCCACTCGAGCGTTTCGAGGTCCATGAACATGGTGCGGGATGCGTTGGTGACGTCGGTAGCGTGCACACCGCCGTCCACGCCGCCGGTCAGGTTCCACAGCACCCACGTGTCCGTCGTGCCGAAGAGCAGGTCTCCGGCCTCGGCTTTCTCGCGTGCACCATCGACGTTGTCGAGGATCCATGCGATCTTGGTGCCGGAGAAATAGGTTGCGAGCGGCAGGCCGACGATCGGTTTGAACCTGTCGTTGCCGCCGTCCGCAGCGAGGCGATCCACGATCTCCTGAGTGCGCGTGTCCTGCCAGACGATGGCGTTGTACACGGGCTTGCCGGTGTTCTTATCCCAAACCACCGCGGTTTCGCGCTGGTTCGTGATCCCGACGGAAGCGATGTCGTGGCGAGTCAGATCCGCGCGGCTGAGCGCGAGACCGATGACCTCCTGCACATTGCGCCAGATCTCGACAGGATCGTGCTCGACCCAGCCCGCCTTGGGCAGAATCTGCTCGTGTTCCTTCTGCCCGGAGGAGATGATGTTCCCCTTGTGGTCGAAGATGATCGCCCTGGACGACGTCGTCCCCTGGTCGATCGCGATGATGTAGTCAGGCATTCTGTTCTCCTTTGAATTGCTTGCTTCTTATGCGCCGAACCCGAGCAGGACAGGGGCCGCGAATGCGGCGAGGCTGCCGCCGATCATCGGACCGACGACGGGAACCCACGAGTAGGACCAGTCGCTGGAGCCCTTGCCCTTGATTGGGAGGATAGCGTGCGCGATACGGGGGCCAAGGTCACGTGCAGGGTTGATGGCGTACCCGGTCGGGCCTCCCAGCGAGGCTCCGATCGAGACGACGAGCAGCGCGACAGGCAGCGCGGTGAGCGGCCCGAGGCCTCCGGGAACACCGACGTTGATGTCACCGTAGTCCGCGAACGCGAAGATGATGAACACCAGCACGAAAGTGGCAATGATCTCCGTTAAGAGGTTGTGTCCGTACGAACGGATCTGCGGCCCGGTCGAGAAGACACCGAGCTTGTTCGCGGGGTCCTCCTCCTCATCGAAGTGCTGACGGTACGCGACCCACACGAAAACAGCGCCGACGATGGCACCTGAGAACTGCGCGGCCATCGAAACGAGGAACATCACAAGGGTGATGTCGCCGGCGATGAACAGGCCGATACCAACGGCGGGGTTGATGAGCGCACCCGAGTAGGCGGAGGCCAGCACACCGGCGAACACCGCAAGGCCCCAGCCCCAGTTCACCATGAGGAACCCGCCGCTGAAGCCCTTCGTCTTCGTGAGCGCGACGTTTGCTACGACACCGCAACCCAGCAGAACGAGCATCCCGGTTCCGACGAATTCGGACAGAAAGTACAGCCCGAGATTTACTTCTTCCATGTGTCTTCATTGACCTTTCCTGTGCCAGATTCCGCTTGGCACAATGTGGGGAGAATCCGCCGGCTGGCGGTTTGCATCGCTAGTTGCGAGCAAGCGTATCGATCGACACGCCGTGCGCGTCGTCGAGATGTTGAATTGTTGTTTCGATTTCTTGTTGTTTCCGAGTCTCGTCCCATTGCAGCAATGGCGCTAGAGCATCCGCGATGCGGCCTATCACTCCTGCGGTTGCGTCGCCTGTAAAGGCAAGGCTCGTTCTGCGAAGCACGACATCCGCCAGACGTACGACGAGCTCGTTGCGCACCATCCACTCGAGTTCGCCCGTTGAAAGTGTGATTCCAGCGAGCGGACGGTCGTCGGACTGTTCGATGTGCTGCCACACGTCTGCGGCGCGGGTGCCGTATCGGGCGACGAGGAGATCGGCTCGCGAACCCGCGCCGGCCAGGTTCCGTTGCTGCCACTGGCGCCGCGCCGCGTCCGTCGCCGGGTAGCCTTTGCCCCCGCCGATCGCCAAGCCGGCGGTCGTGACGGTACGTTGCTTGCCGAGTACCGAGAGCACACGATCCGAGAGTGCTTCGCCGAGTGCCCGGAACGTTGTCCACTTGCCACCGACAAGGCTCAGCACCGGCACGCTTCCGGTCTCGTCGAGCTCGATTCTGTAGTCGCGCGATACGAATCCAGGTGCGGTGTCCTCGTGCCGGGGGAGCGGACGGATGCCCGAGAACCGGAACACGATGTCGTCGCGGGTTACCGTGAGCTTCGGGAAGACGTGGGCGATGAGATCGAAGAAGTAGTCAACCTCTTCTTCCGTGCATCGGGCCGGCTCACGGGGGTCGGCGTCGATGTCGGTCGTGCCGACGAGAACGCGATTCTTCAGTGGGTAGATCAAGACGATGCGACCGTCCGAGTGCTCGAAGAAGATCTCGCGACCCTGCGTCGCTCGTAGGAGCTCGGGATGATCGAGCACGATGTGCGAGCCCTTCGTGCCGCCCATGAACAGCGTCTCACGACCCAGTGCCTCATTCGTCAGGTCGGTCCAGGGGCCCGAAGTATTGACGATGACGTCGGCGGCGATACTGAATTCTTCGCCGCTTTCCTGATCGCGGACGAGGACGCCGCTG
>DXDC01000065.1 GCA_019115685.1 Candidatus Agrococcus pullicola | reverse complement strand
CGTGAGGGATCTAGGGGTCGACGACGAGGAGCCGCTCGAGTGGTTCTGGCCGCCCACTGCTCCCGTCGGCTATGACGGCGCGCCGAAACCCACGGATGAGACGATCCAGCGGCAGCACTCACCCTGGACCGCACCCACCAGACTGACCAAGACAGACCACACCTGGCGTCTCGCGTACGGGGAAGCAATCGCCCAGAAACCGGACCCGCCGCAGGAGTACGCAGAATCGTCTCACCTGCTGGACGACCTACGGCGCATCGAGTGGTGGCCCATGACCGTACAAGAGGCAGGGAAGATCCAGGCGGAACGGCTCATGCACACGACGCGTGCCGCGGCCTACGACCTTCATAGCCAAGGCTTCACAATCAGCACCGAGCCCTACGAAACCAGAATGAGGGAACTGCACGATCGGATGCGGTCAAACAAGACGGCACACCTGGGAGACCGCGAAGCGCGCAAGTGGGCAGGCGATCTCGGAGCCAGGCTGAGTCTCATCGACGCCGAGGCATGGGCCTCCGCGGTCCGCACCGCGCGGGCAGGCGGCGAGGGCTGGAGCGTCAGTGGACCAGAGTCGAGACAGTGAAAGCTTAAAACCAAGTCGGCACTATCACCCTCTTGCGAACGCAATTTGCGTGAGCAGAAATGAAACCGGGGAGGATACCGTTAGATACCCTCCCCGGTTTCTCGGTGGACCCGAGGAGAATCGAACTCCTGACCTCCTGCGTGCAAAGCAGGCGCTCTACCAATTGAGCTACGGGCCCGTATTGAATTTCTCAGTGTGCCTTGGTGGGGCTACCAGGACTTGAACCTGGGACCTCTTCGTTATCAGCGAAGCGCTCTAACCGCCTGAGCTATAGCCCCGGGCACGATCACCTACATTACCACGAAAATCACCCTGCGACGAACACGGAAAACTACTGGTTCGTGAAGCCGACGAGCAGGCCGCCGGTGAGGCGCACGGAACGGTTGTAAATCAGGGCAGCGAGGGCTCCCAACACCGTAATCACGATGAAATTCAACAGCCCGACAACGAGCGCGAACAGGATCACGTTCCCCAGCCCCATGAAGTCCATTAGCGTGAACGTCGGCTGCGCCAAGATGTCCTGCAGCAACGCGTCAATGCGGTCGAAGACATTCAGTACTTCGAGCATCAGCCACAGCACGATCATCACGACAACCTGCACAATCGCCAACACAAGGCCGACGACCGCCGACAGCTTCATGGCCGACCAGAAGTCGACGTACTGCAGGCGCAGCTTGATCTGCTTACCCGATCCTCGCTTCGCCGGCGACTTCCGCTGCAGCGATTGGGAAACGTTCGTCATGCGTTGTCCTCATCCGTCTCTGCGGGCTCGGTATCACCCGCGGCGTCAACACTACCGCCATCGGCATCCGGTGTCGTCCCCTCCGAGGATGACTCCGCTTCGTCGTCGATCTCCTTCTCCTGATTGAGGGCGATCGAGAGAACCGGGTCCTGCTTCGAGATCTCAGCGAACTGCACACCCATCGTCAAGCGCCCGCGCGCCTCAACCTCGTCGGCACTCGAACGAACCACCTTGCCGCTCGTACGTACCAGCAGTACCTCGTCCCCGTCGTGCACAACGAGAGCACCGACGAGTGAACCGCGACCGTGATCACCAGAGGCAAAGTTACCGACACCCTGGGTACCGCGACCCTTCGTCGGATAGTCGCTGACAGGCGTCTTCTTCCCGTAGCCCTGCTCGGTCACGACGAATACGTAGCCCTCGTTCCCCACGACGACCATCGCGTGCAGCACCTGGTCATCGCCCAGCAGCTTGATGGCGCGAACACCCGCTGTTGCGCGACCCATCGGGCGCAGTGTCGCGTCATCAGCGGTGAAGCGCGCCGCCTTACCACCGCGACTCACGACCAGGATATCGTCGCCCGAATTCGCCAGCTGCGCCGAGACGACCTCGTCGCCCTCCCCCAGATTGATGGCGATGATGCCACCCTGTCGGTTCGTGTCGTACAGCTCGAGGCGCGTCTTCTTGATCTGCCCCTGCTTCGTGGCGAGCACAAGGAACTCCGCAACTCCGTAGTCGCGGATCGCGAGCACCTTCTGCACCCGCTCCTCCGGCTGCATCGCCAGAAGATTCGCAACGTGCTGCCCCTTCGAATCACGACCCGCTTCTGTCAACTCGTACGCCTTCGCCCGATAGACGCGACCGAAATTCGTGAAGAACAGCAACCAGTGATGCGTCGTCGTGACCGTGAAGTGCTCGACGATGTCGTCGGCGCGCAACTGCGCTCCGCGAACACCCTTGCCACCCCGGTGCTGCGAACGATACTGGTCGATGCGCGTGCGCTTGACGTAACCGCCACGAGTGAGTGAGATGACCATATCCTCTTCCGGAATCAGGTCCTCCATGCTCATGTCGCCGTCATAGCCGGCGAGGATCTCCGTGCGGCGATCGTCACCGTAGCGCTCCACGATCTCCTGCAGCTCGGTCGCAACGATCGAACGCTGACGTTCCGGTCGTGCCAGAATGTCGTTGTAGTCCGCGATCTTCGCTTCGAGCTCGGTCGCTTCGTCCTGGATTTTCTGACGCTCCAGGGCAGCCAACCTGCGCAGTTGCAGCTCGAGAATCGCGCGGGCCTGCAACTCATCGATCTTCAACAGTTCGATGAGACCGTCGCGAGCATCCTCGGCGGTCGCGGACCGGCGGATGAGCGCGATCACGTCATCCAGCGCATCCAAAGCGGCGAGGTATCCGCGCAGAATGTGCATCCGCTCTTGCGCGCGAGCCAGACGGAACTGCGTGCGGCGCACGATCACGTCGACCTGGTGCGTCACCCAGTTGGTGATGAAGCCATCGATCGAAAGGGTGCGAGGAACCCCGTCGACGATCGCGAGCATGTTCGCGCCGAAGTTCTCCTGCAGCTGCGTGTGCTTGTACAGGTTGTTCAGGACGACCTTCGCGACCGCATCGCGCTTGAGCGTGATGACGAGACGCTGACCGGTTCGGCCCGACGTCTCATCCCGCAGGTCGGCGATGCCCTGCAGGCGTCCTTCTTTCACCAGATCGGCGATCTTGCGAGCGAGGTTGTCGGGATTGACCTGATACGGCAGTTCCGTGACGACAAGGCTCGTGCGCCCCTGGATCTCCTCCACGTTCACGACAGCGCGCATCGTGATCGAGCCGCGGCCGGTACGGTACGCCTCCTGGATGCCCTTCGTGCCGAGCACCGTGGCTCCGGTCGGGAAGTCGGGGCCCTTGATGCGCTGCATGAGCGCTGCCTGCAGCTCCTCCTGCGAAGCGTCCGGGTTCTCCAGGTGCCAGATGGCGCCTTCGGAAACCTCGCGCAGGTTGTGCGGCGGGATGTTCGTGGCCATTCCGACAGCGATGCCGACAGAACCGTTGACGAGCAGGTTCGGGAACCTCGCAGGCAGCACTGCGGGCTCACGAGCACGACCATCGTAGTTGTCTTGGAAATCGACGGTGTCCTCGTCGATGTCTCGCACCATCTCCATTGCGAGCGGCGCCATCTTCGTCTCGGTGTAACGAGGGGCTGCAGCCTCGTCGTCACCGGCAGAGCCGAAGTTGCCCTGACCCAGGGCGAGCGGGTAGCGCAGCGACCACGGCTGCACGAGACGCACGAGCGCATCGTAGATCGCCGAGTCACCGTGCGGGTGGAACTGCCCCATGACGTCACCGACGACACGCGAACACTTCGAGAACGACTTGTCGGGTCGGTACCCGCCATCGAACATCGCGTAGATCACCCTGCGATGCACCGGCTTCATGCCGTCGCGCACCTCAGGCAGTGCCCGTCCGACAATGACGCTCATCGCATACTCGAGGTACGACTGCTCCATTTCTGATTGCAGGTCGACCTGTTCGACGCCGGTGCGCGCAGGCACCTCGGGGTTGAGGTCAGGAGTGTTGTCGTCAGTCATTGATGTCGTTTCTTCTTACTTCGTACGTGTCGATACCGGATTAGATGTCGAGGAAACGCACATCACGTGCGTTCTTCTGGATGAACTCGCGACGTGATTCGACATCGTCGCCCATGAGCGTCGAGAAGATCGCATCCGCTGTAGCGGCATCATCCATCGTCACCTGGCGGAGCGTGCGGGTTTCAGGGTCCATCGTCGTCTCCCACAGTTCCTGGTAATTCATCTCACCAAGACCCTTGTAGCGCTGCACGGGATTCTGATTCTCGCGCGGCAACCGCCATCCGCGTTCCGTCCCCTCACGGATGAGTGCATCCCGTTCGGCATCCGTATAGGCGTACTGGTGCTCGGCGTTCGTCCACTTGATCCGGTAGAGGGGCGGGGATGCGAGGTAGACGTACCCGAGATCGATGATCGGGCGCATGTACCGGAACAGCAGCGTCAGCAGTAGCGTCGTGATGTGCTGACCGTCGACGTCAGCATCGGCCATGAG
>DXDC01000064.1 GCA_019115685.1 Candidatus Agrococcus pullicola | reverse complement strand
GTCTCGCTCGTGCCCGCCGCCTACGCCGTGCTCGCGACGTTCGGAAGCTCCGCCTGACCGCTACGTCAACGCGCCACGACGGCAAAAACCACCCTTCCCGCAACATTAGAATAGAGATCATGTCTGACATCACACGCGAATCGGTCGAGCACCTCGCCTCGCTCGCCAGAATCTCCCTCTCGGAAGACGAAATCGATACCCTCACGACAGAGCTCACGCAGATCGTCGATGCGATCGCCAAGGTGAGCGAGGTGGCTACCGATGATGTTCCTGCGACGAGCCACCCGGTTCCGCTGACGAACGTCATGCGCGCGGATGAGCCGGGCGAAACTCTGACGCACGAGCAGGCCTTCGCGGGTGCCCCCGCGCACGATGGCGAGCGATTCCGCGTGAGCGCGATCCTCGGTGAGGAGCAGTAGCGTGAACGACCTGATCTCACTGAGTGCAGCAGAACTGGCAGAGCGACTCCGCGCCGGCGATGTCTCGAGTGAAGAGGCGACCAGTGCGCACCTCGACCGCATCGCCGCGGTCGACGAGCGATTCGGGGCTTATCTCCACGTAAACGGTTCGGCCACCGAACAGGCACGCGAAATCGATAGCCGACGCGCGGCCGGTGAGCAGCTGCACGATCTCGCCGGTGTCCCGGTCGCGATCAAGGACGTCCTGACGACCAAGGGCATGCCGTCCACGAGCGGTTCGAAGATGCTGGAGGGCTGGATTCCTCCCTACGACGCCACGGTCGTCGCACGACTCAAAGCAGCGGGGATGGTCGCACTCGGCAAGACCAACATGGACGAGTTCGCGATGGGCTCGTCGACTGAGCATTCCGCGTTCGGTCCGACCCGCAACCCGTGGGACACCGACAGGATCCCCGGCGGCTCCGGCGGCGGTTCGGCGGCCGCGGTTGCTGCGCTCGAGGCGCCCTTTGCGCTCGGGTCCGACACCGGAGGTTCCATCCGGCAGCCCGCAGCGGTCACCGGCACGGTGGGTGTGAAGCCGACCTACGGCGGTGTCAGCCGTTACGGAGCGATCGCGCTGGCATCGAGTCTCGATCAGATCGGGCCGGTTTCGCGCACTGTGCTCGACTCTGCGCTGCTGCACGACGTCATCGGCGGCCACGACCCGAACGACGCCACGAGCCTCGAGCGAGAGTGGCCATCGTTCACGGAAGCGGCGAAGCGCGGTGCCGCCAGCGGTGATCTCTCCGGCGTGCGCTTCGGCATCGTGAAGGAGCTCGACTCCGAAGGCATCGCGCCGGATGTGCAGGCACGGTTCCGTGAAGCCGTTGCCGCTATCGAGGCGGCCGGGGGAGAAGTCGTCGAAGTGACTGCCCCGAGCTTCACGTACGCTGTTGCCGCTTACTACCTCATCCTGCCTTCGGAGGCGTCGAGCAATCTCGCTCGCTTCGATTCCGTCAGGTACGGTCTTCGAGTCGAGGAGCCCGGTCAGACCGTGGAGCAGGTCATGGCTGCCACGCGCGGTGCAGGCTTCGGAACCGAGGTCAAACGGCGCATCATTCTCGGTACGTACGCGCTCTCGGCCGGCTACTACGACGCCTACTACGGCAGCGCGCAGAAGGTTCGCACACTCATCCAGCGCGACCTCGAGCAAGCGTTCTCGAAGGCAGACGTGCTCATCAGTCCCGCCGCTCCGACCACGGCGTTCAAACTCGGCGAGAAGATCGATGACCCCCTCGCGATGTACGCGAACGACCTCACGACCATCCCCGCCAACCTTGCCGGCACTCCCGGCATGTCGATCCCGATGGGGCTCGGTGACGGCGGACTCCCGACGGGACTGCAGCTTATGGCTCCGATGTTCGAGGATGAGCGGCTGTACCGTTACGGCGCAACGATCGAGGCGCTGCTGAATCAGAACTGGGGCGGCGCGCTGGCGCTGCAGAACACGGCACTTGATACGGATCTCGCCACAGATCACAAGCTGGCACAGGAGGGTACCGACAGATGAACGCGAAGCTGATGGACTTCGAGGCTGCGCTCGAACAGTTCGACCCGGTGCTCGGCTTCGAGGTGCACGTCGAGTTGAATACGCGCACCAAGATGTTCTCCTCCAGCCCTAACCCGGCGAACGAGGAGTTCGCGGACGCGCCCCCGAACACACTGATCTCGCCGCTCGACCTGGGGCTCCCGGGCTCGATGCCCGTGCCGAACAGTGCTGCGGTGAAGTCCGCGATCTCTCTCGGTCTGGCGCTCGGGTGTGAGATCGGCACGTCCTGCCGGTTCGCTCGCAAGAACTACTACTACCCCGATCTGCCGAAGAACTATCAGATCTCGCAGTACGACGAGCCCATCGCTTTCGAGGGCGAGGTGGAGATCGAGCTTCCGGACGGTCGCACAGTCGACATCGCGATAGAACGTGCGCACATCGAGGAGGATGCGGGCAAGCTGACGCACGTTGGCGGCGCTACCGGCCGTATCCAGGGCGCCGAGTACTCGCTCGTCGACTACAACCGTGCTGGTGTCCCGCTCGTGGAGATCGTCACGAAGCCGATCGTCGGTGCCGGGGCGGATGCTCCCGAGATCGCGAAGCAGTACGTGGCGGTGATTCGCGACATCGTCAGAGGTCTCGGCATTTCCGAGGCACGCATGGAACGGGGTAACCTTCGCTGCGACGCGAACGTCTCCTTGATGCCGAAGGGGAGCACCGAGTTCGGCACACGAACCGAGACGAAGAACGTCAACTCGCTGCGCAGCGTCGAGCGTGCGGTGAAGTACGAGATCCAACGTCAGGCGCGAATCCTCGCAGACGGCGGGAGCATTACGCAGGAGACCCGACACTGGCACGAGGACACGGGCCGCACGAGCGCTGGCCGCGTGAAGTCGGACGCCGATGACTACCGATACTTCCCGGAGCCCGACATGCTGCCGCTCACACCGTCGCGCGAGTTGGTGGAGGAGCTCCGCGCGGGGTTGCCGGAGCAGCCCGTCGCGCGCCGCAGGCGACTGCGCGGAGAGTGGGGATTCACTGCGCTCGAGTTCCAGGACATCGCCAACGCCGGCCTGATCGACGCAGTGGAAGCCACCGTCTCGGCAGGTGCAGCCCCCGCCGCCGCCAGAAAGTGGTGGAACGGCGAGCTGAGCCGCATCGCGAACGAGCGCGGTGTGCCCGCCGACACGCTCGCGAGCCCGGAGCACGTCGCGCAGCTGCAGCAGTTGGTCGACGCAGGCACGATCAACGACCGGCTAGCGCGGCAGGCGCTCGAGGGCGTCATCGCCGATGAGGGCTCGCCGCAGGAGGTCGTGGATGCGCGCGGACTCGCGGTCGTCAGCGACGAAGGTGCGCTAGTGGCGGCAGTCGATGAAGCACTTGCGGCACAACCGGACGTGCTCGCGAAGATCCAGGACGGCAAGGTGCAGGCCGCCGGGGCTGTTATCGGCGCCGTGATGAAGGCGATGCGCGGCCAGGCGGATGCCGCACGCGTGCGCGAAATCATCATGGAGCGCGCCGGGCGGTAGAGGGTGCCGTGATTCGCTGCTAGCGTCGAGCACACCTGAGGCGCGGTCGATAAGGAGACACAGCGGATGAGAGACGCAGGTACCGTCGATCCGATCGGAACCGTCGGCTTCATCGGCGTCGGTGAGATCGCAAAGGCGATGGTCGAGGGGCTTGCGTCAGACGACGGCCGGCCCACGCCCATCGTGCTCTCGCCTCGTGGTCGCGAACACGCTCGGCAGCTGTCTTCTCGATTCGACACCGTCCGCGTGGCGGGGAGCAACGGGGATGTCGCCCGCGAGTCGGACACTGTCGTGCTCGCAGTTCGCCCCGAGCAGCTGACCACAGCCCTCGACGGGGTGCGTTTCCGCTCTTCTCAGGTCGTCGTGAGCGCCCTTGCGGGCGTCGACATAGCCGAACTCCGGGCTGTTATCGGAGCGGAGATCCCCGTGATCCGATCGATTCCGCTCCCTCCGGTGAGCAGACGTTCGTCTCGAACCGTGATTTGCCCCGATCATCCCGTTGCGGCATCGCTCTTCGATCGGTTGGGAGGAACGCTTGCCGTCGCTGACGAAACCGAGTTGGCGGTGTTCTCCGCAATAACGGGTTCGTTCACCGGACTCCTGCAATATGTCGCCACGGTTGCCGAATGGGCCGAGCGTCAAGGTGCTCCTGCGCTGGAAGCAGAGAGATTCATCCGCACCGCGTTCGCCGAACTG
>DXDC01000063.1 GCA_019115685.1 Candidatus Agrococcus pullicola | reverse complement strand
GGGCGGGGTCGTACAATCGCCTCGTTCGCATAGTCTCCAGCCTACTGGCGTTGGAATCAGTATGCTCGACCGCATGGCTATTCCCACGCTTTGCATTGTTGCTACTCCAGAAGACTCCACAGCGGAGATCGTCGTTTACGGCGTTGTCCGCGGTTCGGACGGGCCGGAAGCTCAGGGTTTCGAGACCCCGTATCTCGAGCGCCTCGGCCTGAGCGGAGAACGCGATCAGGTCGCCCGCACCGTTGTGGATGACCGAACGGTAGTTTTCGTAGGGCTCGGCGACAAAGTTACCACCGAATCGCTTCGAGCCGCCTCCGCCGTCGCAGTGCGTGCGCTCGGCAATGTCCCTTCGCTCGTCCTGGCGCTGCCTGTCGAAGATGATTCTGCCGCACGCGCGATTCTGGAAGGCGCCGCTCTCGGTGCGTACAACTTCGTCGGCGAGAAGAGCAAGGGTGACGGCAAGGAGTTTGCGAAGGAAGTTGAGGTAGCCGTCGGCGACGCGCACGTCAGCGACACTGCGGTCCGGCACGCTCGTGTCCTCGCAGCCGCAGTGCACCGTTCACGAGATCTGGGCAACACTCCCCCGAACATTCTGACGCCCGCTGCGTTCGCCGATCGCGTTGTGGAAGAGTCTGCGGAGCTCCCGGTCACTGTCACCGTGCTGAACGAGGAGGAACTGCGCGAAGGTGGGTTCGGCGGCATCGTCGGCGTCGGTCAGGGCTCCGAGAACCCTCCTCGGTTCGTCGTTGTCGATTACAACCCGGGACGCGCGACCAAGCACGTTGCGATCGTCGGCAAGGGCATCACCTTCGACACCGGCGGGATCTCGTTGAAGCCTGCGGCATCCATGCTGGGAATGAAACTCGACATGTCCGGAGCGGGCAGCGCCTACGCTGTGGCCCTCGCAGCAGCGGAGCTCGACCTACCGGTACGCGTGACCGCACTGCTCTGCCTCGCGGAGAACATGCCGTCCGCCGCCGCCATCAAACCCGAGGACGTCATCCGCATTCGTGGCGGAAAGACCGTCGAGGTGACCAACACGGATGCGGAGGGCCGCCTCGTCATGGCCGACGGTCTCCAGTACGCGGTCGAGCAGCAGCCGGACATCGTGATCGACATCGCGACGCTGACCGGCGCGCAGCAGATAGCACTCGGCAACCGTTACGCAGGACTCATGGGAAACGATGAAGAACTCACGGATTCCTTCCTGCAGGCCGTGCGGGCTGCCGACGAGCGGGCCTGGCCCATGCCGCTGCCCGAAGAGCTCGCCGAGGTGCTGAAATCGCCCGTTGCCGACATCGCGAACGCCAGGCCCGGAAAGCGCGAGGGCGGAATGCTCGTGGCTGGGATCTTCCTGCAGGAGTTCGTCGCTGACGCGGACGGCAGCGAATTGCCGTGGCTGCACATCGATATCGCAGGCCCTGCGAACAACGAAGGCGCTGCGTACGGCTGGAACCCCAAGGGCGCCACGGGGGTCATGGTTCGTTCGCTGATCGGATTCACCGCTGATTTCGCTCGCAACGATCAGTCATAAAACAGCGGTAGGGTTGATCAAGAGATTGCAATCCTCTTGGAGCAACCCTCCACGAGTACCTCTATCTAAGGAGCATCCGCGTGTCAGACCAGAACTTTGACATCGTCGTTCTGGGTGGCGGAAGCGCAGGGTACGCCGTTGCGCTCCGTGCCGTTCAGCTCGGCAAGACCGTAGCTATTGTTGAAAAGGACAAATTGGGCGGCACCTGCCTCCATCGAGGCTGTGTTCCCACCAAGGCGACACTGCATTCGGCGGAAATCGCTGATGAGGCCCGCGAAGCCGCCAAGTACGGCGTGAACGTCGAGTTCCAAGGCATCGACGCGGAAAAGGTCAAGGCCTTCCGCGAGGGGATCGTCGCGACGAAGTTCAAGGGCATCCAGGGCCTGATCTCGGCCAAGGGCGTGACCGTCTTCGCCGGTGAGGGCAAGCTGACCGGGCCGAAGACGATTCAGGTCGGTGACGACACGCTGCAGGCCGGCAACATCGTCCTGGCGACAGGCTCCTATTCGAAGTCACTTCCCGGGCTCGATATCGAGGGACGTGTCATCACCAGCGAGCAGGCGCTCATGATGGATTGGACGCCGAAGCGAGCCATCGTTCTCGGCGGCGGCGTCATCGGCGTCGAGTTCGCATCCCTCTGGCGATCCTTCGGAGCCGAGGTCACCATCATCGAAGGCCTCCCGCACCTCGTCCCCAACGAGGAAGAGGTCGTCTCGAAGGGGCTCGAGCGCGCATTCAAAAAGCGTGGCATCAGCTTCAAGCTCGGCGCTCGCTTCGCCGGCGTCGAGCAAAGCGATCAGGGCGTGAAGGTCTCGACGGAAGACGGCAACACGTACGAGGCGGACCTGCTACTCGTCGCGGTCGGGCGGGGCCCCGTGACCAGCGACATCGGACTCGAGGATGTCGGTGTAGAACTCGACAGTGGATTCGTCACCGTCAACGATCGCCTCGAGACCAGTGTTCCCGGTATCTACGCCGTCGGCGACATCGTCCCTGGGCTCCAGCTCGCGCACCGCGGCTACCAGCAGGGCATCTTCGTCGCAGAAGAGATCGCGGGGCAATCACCGCGTATCGTCGAAGACGTGAACATCCCCAAGATCACCTACTGCGAGCCGCAAGTTGCTTCGGTCGGTCTCTCGGAAGTGGCCGCCAAGGAGCAGCACGGCGAGGACGCCATCGAAGCGTACGAATTCAACCTTGCCGGTAACGCCAAGAGCTCGATTCTCGGCACCTCGGGCTTCGCGAAAATGGTTCGTGTCAAGGATGGCCCGATCGTGGGTGTCCACATGCTGGGCGCCCGTGTCGGAGAGCTCATCGGCGAGGCGCAACTGATCGTCAACTGGGACGCATACCCGGAAGACGTCGCCCAGCTTGTCCACGCACACCCAACACAGAACGAGATTCTCGGCGAAGCCGCGATGAAGCTCGCTGGACAGCCGCTTCACGCAATCTGAAACAGGAGACCCCACATTGTCTGACATCACGCTCCCGGAACTCGGTGAGAGCGTCACCGAGGGTACGATTACACGCTGGCTGAAACAGGTCGGTGACACTGTCGAGGTCGACGAGCCCATCGTCGAGATCTCCACCGACAAGGTCGACACGGAGATCCCGTCCCCCGTCGCGGGAACGCTGACGGAGATCCTCGCCGACGAAGACGACGAAGTTGAAGTCGGCGCGGTGATCGCTCGCGTCGGCGAACCCTCGGAGGGTTCCGACCAGGATGAGAGCGCCCCCGCTGAGAGCGCGGACACCGCAGAGGCGTCCGAAGCTGAGAAACCCGAAGCTGAAGAATCTGAAGCCGAGGTGTCCGAGGCCGAGGAAGTGGCAGAGGAAGTCGAGCAGGAGCAATCCGGCACCGACGAGCAGGCCGAAGAGCCCGCGGCCGACTCTTCGGCCTCGTCAAGCGGCTCTGCAACCGACGTCACACTCCCGGAACTCGGTGAGAGCGTCACCGAGGGTACGATTACACGCTGGCTGAAACAGGTCGGTGACACTGTCGAGGTCGACGAGCCCATCGTCGAGATTTC
>DXDC01000062.1 GCA_019115685.1 Candidatus Agrococcus pullicola | reverse complement strand
CTCCTCGCCGTCGAGCGTCACAGAGACGTTCTCGTTCGGCTCGAAGCCCGTGCCGTTGATCGTGGTGGACTCGCCGGCCTCGATCGTTGCGGGGTCGACTGTGATGGCGGTCTCGTAGACCTTCTCGTCGACAGCACGAACACTCGACGATGCCAACTCGGCCTTCACCGCGGCGTCACCGAGGACACCGGGCAGAAGCACAACGCTCAGCGCGCGCACCGTCGAACTGCCCTCACCGAGGTCACCGACCTCGGGCTGTTCGTTGATCGTCAGGTTCGCGACTCCGTTCAGCAGGTCGCTCAGAGCCCCTCCGTCACCGTCTGCGCCGACGAGCGCATTCACGATGGGGTTGAGGATGCCGTTCACGGTCGGCTGCAGCGTGTCGAGGATGCCATCCTCGCCGGCTGCACCCTCGACGATGGCGCCGAGCCCGCTCGTGATGCCATCGAGCGCTGTCGTGACGATACCGAGGACCGGCGTGAGAAGACCGCCGAGGACCCCCTCGTCTGCGATCTCGAGTCCGGCAGGCGTGTAGCCGTCCGCTCCGAGAATGCCACCGAGCGTGGCCGGTCCACCCTCCTCGTCCAAGAGTGAGAGCGTCGTGTCCACCGCCGGGATGCCGAGCAAGGACACGTTGAGGTTCAGCTCGAGGCCGACGCCGATGCCGTACAGGCCATCCTCGATCAGATTGACCGCCTTCGACGTCAAGGAGTTCGGTCCCGTGCCGGTGAGGGCACTCAGCACTCCCTCCGTGATCGCGTTGACGACGTTGCCCGAGAGCACGTCGGTGTTCGCAGGCAAGTCGTTCAGGTCCGTGAAGTCGTCATTCGACGCCAGCAGCAGGCCGCCCAGGTCGGCGCCGATCGAACCGTTGTTGAGGTCGATCCAGACGGTTGCTTCTTCTCCTGCTTCCGGGTTCGAGTTGTCGAGAGGCTCCTGGAGCAGACCCTCGCGAACGGAGTCGGTCAGCGAGCTCACGTCGAGGCTCAACGGCGTCTCGAGCGTCGCGGTCAGACCGCCGACAAGCGGAAGGCTGAGGTCAAGGTCCTCAACAAGGCCATTGACGATGCCGCCAATCGCACCCTCAGGACCAATCGCATCGTTCAGCGGGTCGACGACGCCACCGACGATGTCGTCGACCAGTGTCGTCACGTCGCCGACGAGCGGGCTCGTGAGGTCGAGGTTGAGATCGGCGATGCGGTACGACGACGTGACGTCGGTGCCGTTCTTCTCGATCTGTGAGCCGACAGCGCCCACTTCAATGCGTGCCTCGCTCAGCAGTTCCTCGAGCGCACCAGCACCCAGTACCTGCTCGATGAGTGCGGTGAGGTCGACGTACGCGGGGTCGCCGACGCCGCCGTCATACGCGTCGACGTCGAGCGCGCCCTCCTCGGTCAGAAGACCCGCGGCTGCGAGCGACTGCGTGGGCGACGACGACTCCGAGTGGCTCCCCGCGACACCGAGCGCGCCGAGGTGCAGAAGACCTGCACCGTCTTCGCCGGGCTTGATGAGCGGCAAGTCGATGCCGCCGAGGTTGAGGTCCACGAGCCCTTCGAGCAGCGAGACGTCAAGTTCAGAATCATCAGTGACCGCGGTGCCGGCGAACTCGGTCTCCGTGACACCAGCTCCCGCGACATCGAGGCCGATCCCCTCGAGCCAGAGCATGTGCGCGTGTGCCGCGGACTCCGCGTCGGTCGGTCGCTCATCGGCAGTGGCGGCCGAACCCAGACCGGCGAAGGCGCTGACCATCGCCGCTGTGGTGACCACACCCCCTACCGCGAGTCTCTTCTTCGTCAGCCAGCGAGAGCGTGTGCTCTCGGGCCGACCATGCTGTTCAGCACGCATTGGTATCCCCTCAGATACGTCCACATGGATGACAGGAAGTGATCACTCCCAGCGACAGAGGGTTGCCAGCGAACGTGGAGCGAAACGCAGGAAACACTCAGTCTCGAACCATCATGCACATATATCGCTCGACAGTCCAGTATTCCGATGGACGGATATCACAGGTATTTATACCGCGCGGATGACCTCGAGCACCTGCTCGCCGTAGGCGTCGCGCTTCTTCTGGCCGATGCCGCTGATGGCATCCAGGGCGTCGAGACTCGCCGGGCGATGCTCCGCCAGCGCCCGCAGCGTCGCGTCTCCGAACACGATGTACGCGGGGACGCCCTGCTCGCGTGCCTGTCCGGCGCGCCATTCGCGCAGACTCTCGAAGAGGTCGCGGTCCTCGGGCGCGAGCGTGTCGGCCGCGGTCGTCTTCTTCGCCGCCGCGGGTCGGCTCTTGCGCCCGATCACGTCGTGCCGCAGCGGCACGAGAGTCTCGCCGCGCAGCACCCCCGCGGACGCCGGCGTAACGGCGAGCGTGTTGTACTCCCCCTGCGGAGCCAGCAGACCGCGCGCGAGCAACTGGCGAATGACGCTGCGCCAGTCTTGGTCGGACAGGTCGTCGCCGATGCCGTAGGTCGACAGCTCGTCGTGTCGGAACCGGCGCATCCGCTCGGTCTCCTTGCCGCGCAAGATGTCGATGAGGTGTCCGGCGCCGAACGACTGTCCGCGTTCGCGCTGCAGCCGCACGATCGTCGACATCAGCTTCTGCGCCGCGACCAGCCCATCCCAGGTCTTGGGCGCTTCGAGGCACGTGTCGCAGTTGCCACACGGATCCGACGACTGTCCGAAATACGCGAGCAGGTTCTGACGCCGACACTCGACGGTCTCGCACAGCGCGAGCATCGCGTCGAGGTGCTGCTGCTGACGCTGCTG
>DXDC01000061.1 GCA_019115685.1 Candidatus Agrococcus pullicola | reverse complement strand
GCGGAAGAGGCGGCTCGTCTCGTGGGGTGGAGCCGCGCGACGCTGTACCGGCATCAGCAAGCGCACGCGTCACGTACCTCGACGATGTAGCGATCTTGGATGGGGATGAGCGGTGGCGGATCCTTCGGCTGCATGTCGAAGACCAGATCCCGCTCGCCGTCCTCGCCCGGGATTGCGGGATCAGCGCAAGAACGCTTCAACGCTGGCACCAGCTGTACCGCGACGGCGGCCCCGCCGCGCTCGACTCTCATCCCCGCAGTGACCAGGGGGTGCGACGCACACGGCCCGAGACCGTGGCGTTCATCGAACGCCTGGCTCTAACCAAACCTCGCCCCGCCCTCGCTACCCTCCATCGCCTCGCCGCCGCCGATGCGACGCAACGAGAGCTCCCCGCGCCGAGCTACTCGACGGTCAGAGAGATCGTGATGGAACTTGACCCGGCCCTGGTCACGCTTGCGTTGGAGGGGCCGGCGTCGTACCGGAACAAGCACGAACTCGTGTTTCGTCGCCGCGCCGAGCACCCGAACCAGACGTGGCAGTCCGATCACACCGAACTCGATATCCTCATCGTCGATGCCGACGGGAAACCCGATCGGCCCTGGTTGACGACCGTGCTGGATGATCACTCCCGCGCGATCTGCGGCTACATGGTGTTCACGGGTGCACCCTCCGCGATGAACACCGCCCTCGCACTCCGGCAGGCGATCTGGCGCAAGACCGACCCTGCCTGGGCGATGTGCGGGATTCCCGACGTTCTCCATGTCGATCACGGCTCCGACTTCACCAGCCGCCACCTGGAACGCACCGCCATCGCGCTGCACGTGCGGATCATCCATTCCACGGTCGGCCGGCCACAGGGGCGCGGGAAGGTCGAGCGATTCTTCCGCACCGTCAACTCCGAGCTTCTAGCAACTTTGCCCGGGCATATGAGCCGCGGGAACAGGAACCCGAAGCCAGTCATCGATCTCACAGAGCTTGATCGTGCCATCAGCGCCTTCATCGCGACCTACAACGACCGCACCCATAGCGAACTCGGAATTTCTCCGAAAGAAGCATGGATCGCGGACGGTTGGCTTCCCCGCATGCCTGACAGCCTCGAGGAACTCGACGGGCTCCTTCTCACGGTCCCGAAGAATCGTGTCGTCCAACGAGACGGTATCCACTTCCAAGGCCAGCGGTACCTCGCCCCAACCCTGGCACCCTTCGTCGGACACACGATCACCATCCGCTACGACCCCCGCGACATCTCCGAGATTCGCGTCTACGACCGAGACACGTTCATCTGCACCGCCATCGATGAAGCCCACCCGAACCTCCGCCTCAGCCTCCGCGACATCGAAACCGCACGCCGAGCACGGCGCCGGGAACTACGTCGCACGATCAATGACCGCATCCCCAGGGTCGCTCACCGCGAGGAAACCCGCACACCTGACTCCGCACCGAGGCGGCCCCGGTTGCGCACCTACGAGGAGGACGAATGATGAGCCACGCGTTTATCGTCACAAAGGAGCACCGACGCTTCACCGAGTTCGCCAACGCCGTCCGAAAGGACAAAACGATCGGGATCTGCCACGGTCCAGCTGGCGTCGGGAAAACCAACTCCGCGCGCCGGTACGCGAATTGGGACATCCTCGAGCCCTATATCGACGAGTGGGGCCCCCGCGGAGACCACGACGCCAAACACTATGCACTCGCGAACCGATCTCGCACCGTCTTCTACACACCCGAAGTCCTCTGCCGCCCGAAAGACCTCATGAGCGACATCGACCACTGGCAGATGAAAGTCGGCATCTGCGCCGACGAGCACCTCAGGTCGCTCAGCACAGACGCCGCCTCGTCCAGGCAGAACGACGTCAAGCGCCTCATTGAGCTGCTCATCATCGACGAAGCCGAACGACTCACGCCGAGCGCCCTCGAGCTGCTTCGTGACCAACACGACCGCACCCACCTCGCGATCATCCTGATCGGAATGCCGGGCATCGACGAGCGCTTCCGTCACTACCCGCAACTCTTCAGCAGACTTGGATTCTCACACCAGTACCGGACCCTGGGCCGCGAGGAACTGCTCTTCGTCTTGGACCGCCACTGGAAACGGTTAGGTAAGGTCCTTGACCTTGACGACTTCACCGACGCGCAGGCCGTCGCCGCGATCGAACGAATCACCCGCGGCAACTTCCGCCTCCTCGAACGACTTTTCCCCCAGATCACCCGGGTACTAAAGATCAACCAGCTCGACACGATCACCGACGACGTCGTTGAAGCCGCGGCCAGCATCCTCGTCATCGGAAACTAGCGACGCAAAGCCATCACAGAACGCCGCCAAAGAGCGACGAACTCCACAGACCCGCGCGTAGCCGACGAGCTTGCCTGTCGTGTTCATATCGTTTAGACCCCCTGTGCAGATGTGTCCATTCTACCAAAACGGGACCCTGGTGAACAGCTCGTAGGCAGGGACTCACCCTGTGTTCAACGGGTACACCTCGCTGGACAGGTGCTCAGCTGGTAGGTGACCACACCTCCCGATGCCCGGTGATCCGACGCAGGAGGATCGACGGGCGCCCTGGTCTGAGTGGAGAACCTCAGCCGTCCTCGAGTCGACGCAAGATGTTCGCCAACAGAATCACGGCATCCGCGGTGATGCCGGTCGTGGTCCGGTCGGCCTTCGGTGAGTGCTTCATCTTGTGGGCGAGAGCCGACGCCTTCTTAGTCAGCCCCCGCAGCTCCTCATTGGACTTGCCGGGCAGACGGTGGTCGA
>DXDC01000060.1 GCA_019115685.1 Candidatus Agrococcus pullicola | reverse complement strand
GATTTTCTGGTTGCCCACATGTGGGTAGCACGCCCCGATAGCTCAGTGGTAGAGCACTTCCATGGTAAGGAAGGGGTCGTCAGTTCAATCCTGACTCGGGGCTCGTTGCATCGAAAGATGTTTCGCGGCAGTGTAGCTCAGTTGGTGAGAGCGCACGACTCATAATCGTGAGGTCGCGGGTTCAAGCCCCGCTCCTGCTACAGAGACCACATTCGGCCCCGGCTACGAGCCGGGGCCGAATGCGTTGGGCAGGAGCGTGAGGCGGCGGGCTCGCAGCTATCGGCCAGAAAGAGTGGATGGGTTCCGGGCCTGGCAATGTCAGCGGACGTCTCCTGTTCGGGGCCAGAGCCCTTCTCGGTGGATAGCCCTATACCGCAGACCGTTCGGCTGACATCGTCATCAGAGCTGGTTGCAAGACCGGCTCCTGCCGCGAGCGCGACCGCCGCGCTCACGATGTTCTCGAGCCCGAACGGCGCCATTTTCCCCGGGCGAAGCCTCGACAACATCGGTCGTCGTTCGGCTGCGTGTAGTGGACAATCGCCGCGCTTTCCATCGCGGCGTCCGACGGCCAGACAGTAACGGAGGATAGATGCTGGCGGTCTTAGCCGACGAGACCAGGTAGTCGCAGCGCGGAGTGGACCTCAGTCCATGTTAGACATCGAAAGCTGGGGTTCTCGGAAACGAGCACCTTGACTTGGGAGTCCCCTGCGCGGCCGTCCACCGAGCCGGCCCGCGCAAACGATCAGAGATCGAACTCGTAGTCGCCTGCCTCCGCGGCTGCCTCGTATGCCAGGCGCGGGACCTGAGTCGCCAACTTGCCACCGCTGACGTCGATGAGCGTGCCGGTGATGTACCCGGCGAGGTCCGATGCCAGAAAGCAGATGAGGTTGGCGATGTCGGCCTTGTCACCCCAGTGTCGCAGCGAGAGCGTATCGAGCAGCTGGCTCTGCTCCGCGTGCGGACGTTCCGTGAATCGGTTGATCACCGTTGGGACCATCCCCGGCGCGTACGAATTGGCGGTGATGTTCCAGGGACCGACCTCGCCGGCGAGCGCGCGGGTGAAGTGAGCCACGGCGACCTTCGATGACGCGTACGCGCCGCTTGCGTAGATCGGGACGAGGGCCGCGAATGACGCGGCGTTGATGATGCGGCCGAACTTGCGGCGCTTCATGACGGGCACGACTGCACGGCACATCAGGAACGTACCCTTCAGATTCACGTCGTGCACGAAGTCCCACGTCTTCTCGTCGAGCTCGTCGATCGGACCATTGCCCGCGACACCCGCGTTGTTGACGAGGATGTCAATGCCGCCGAACTCGGCGTCGATGTCCGAGATGACCTCCGCGATGCGCGACGCATCCCGGACGTCGCATACGAACTCGCGGTGCACCGCATCGATCCCGCCGAGTTCGTTCGCCGTCTCGACGAGGTCCGACTCATTGATGTCGATAGCAATCACGATCGCGCCTTCGCGCGCGAGAGTTGTGGCAATCTCGCGGCCGATCCCTCGGCCGACGCCCGTGACGATCGCGACCCTTTCTTTGAGATCGATCAGCATGAGGTCTCCTCCTTACTGTCCACGCCTAAACGGCGTTGCTGGCGACGAATGCAACGCCTGTGCCGCCGAGCGGCTCATGCGGGCATCGACAGGTCTGACTTGATACTGCAGCCTCACGCCACGTCGGAGAAGGCCGGCTCCCAGTCCACGAACTCGTAGACGTTGCCGATGACCGCGCTCGTGTCGAGAGCTCCGTTGGCGGACGCGCGACTTCATCGGGTGGGGCCGGCGAGCGGTGGCTCAGCAATGCTCGGCAGACCGGCATCCGCGAGCGCTTGTTCGTGTTTCTGCACGCGCACGGCCGTTGAGCCGTTCCAAAATTCATCCCGTGCTCTGCGCAGGAACTCGACGGACTCGAGCATCTCGCCTATCCCATTGACGCCGTCCTCGACGCTGATCCAGCCGTCGTAACCCGCCTCGACGAGGGTGCGAAAGATCCGAGGATAGTCGTTGAGGCCGCGACCGATCACGCCATGCTGCAACGCTGGCGAATACCCGATTGTGCCGTCACCCTGCCGTAGATCGTCGAGCGATGTGCCAGGTGTGAGCGACCGGTCGGACGCTTGCATCGTGACCACGCGATCGATCACGCACTCAAGGAAGTCCGCCGATTCGGTTCCTGCAACGATCGCGTTGGAAGGGTCATACTGCACGCCGAAGCTCGCGCGATCGTCGATGGAGTTGACGATCTCGAGGAATACGTCGGGGAGCTGCGCGAACTCCGGGTAGAGCCACCCACCGTCCTTGTAATGGTTCTCTATCGCGAGCGTGACGCCCAGCTCGCGTGCAGTGGGCAGCAGGCGCCGGATGGCGTCGACTGCCCACTCCACGCCCTGCTCGCGGGACACGCCGGGGTGGCGCTGGCCCGAAAGCACGCGAGCACTCGCGCCACGGCCGCCGAGGCGCGCTGTGATGCGGATCATTTCGATTTGGCGGTCGAACTCCGCAGCGCGTATCGACGGATTCGGATTCGTGAAGTCAGGGGACACACACATCATCGGCATCTGGAAGCCAGCCGCTACGAGGGCGTCGCCGACGCGATCGACGAACGCGTCGGCGATCTGCCAGAACATGCCGCTGTACAGTTCGAGGCCCTCGATGGGGAGAACCTTCGCCTTCTCGATCCAGTCGAACACCGTCATCGTACGCTGCGACGTGAGTGCGTCCAGATCCCCCTTGGGGAAGACACTGATCCTCATCGAACTCTCCCATCTCTGCTCCCGCCGTCGCCGGTGCTAGAACGGCGACGGCGGATCTCCTAGCGGGACAGGTTCGCGTGCGCTGTTTCGGCGAGCGCAGCGAGACGACGCACCGACTCGTCCGCGAGGAAGCCTTGGACGTCGTGCGACGTGAGCGAGTCCGCCCACACCGCGCGTCCCGCCAGGTAACCGCTCGCACCACCGCGCATGCAGGCGCCGACGGCAGCCGGGAAGTCTCCAGCGGTGACACCCGAGGAAAGCACGACCCACTCGCAGTCAAGGGTCTCGGTGATCCGGCGACATGTCTCCGTGATGACGGCGAGGTCGCCGCGACCGTAGGAGGGGATCTCGGCCTTGTAGAGATCGGGTTTCGTCGTCGCGAGGTCGGCTGCCGCAGCGACAAGCGCCTCGTCGCGTCGCTCGTCCGACCAGTCCGCGATGTCAGCAGGGCGGACAACGCCCTCGACGATGCCCGGAACTCCTGCACGACGGCACAGATCCATGAAGCGCACGGACAGGTCGATTGCTTCCTCACGCGCATCGGGTAGCCACGGTACGAGCATCTTGAGCGCATCGGCGCCGAGCTCGCGCACGAGCTCGGGAGTTACACCCTCGTCGAGCGCCGCGCCTGTGACCGGCCCACCCGGTTCCTGGAAGAGTACGTCGGCCGCGAGGATGACCGCGCTGTCGGCGGCCGCGATTGCCGGACTGCCGTATGCGCGGTCGAGGAGCACGCCACTCGCATGGGGCGTCAGCGTCCGCGACGCGAGGGTCTTGAACTCGGTCAGTTCTCCGTCAGACACGTTCTCGCGGTTCTGCCCGGCTCCGATCATCGAACGGAGCGACTCGCGCTGGTCGATGGCGAGCATCGTGTAGGCGCCGCGCGAGTCCTTCAGCACGTCGGTAGTGACCGGAGTGGGACTGTCGATACTCAAATTTCTCTCCTTGGTTGGTGGGTGAATCTCTGTATCGATCACGCACCGAAGCGCGCGGCGATCGCTTGAAGGTCTGTGGTCGCGTCCGGTAGTCGCGTCAAGGTCGCCTCGACCTCCGCGCGGTCGGGGATTCCCGATCGACCGTCCAGGGCACGGCAGGAGAGTGCGGCGGTGACGTTCGCGAACCGGATCGCTTCCGACATGTTCTTGCCGAGGACGACGGCTGCGAGAAGAGCACCGTGGAACACGTCGCCTGCGCCGAGTGTGCTCTTCGGGGTGATGTCGAGAGCAGCGGCGACGTGGAACCCGGCTTCGTCAAGCGCGAGCGAACCCGACGACCCGCTCGTCGCGACAACGGATCCTGCCCCAAGGGCACGGGCGTGCTCCGCCGCGGCCGCGACGTCTGCGAGGCCAGTGCGCTCACGCAGGGTCTGCACCGTCGGGACGTAGAGGTCGACGAGACCAAGGTCGAGGTCTGGGATCAAGTTGCCGTCGTCGACGGCGACCTTGGCGCTCCCGCTCCATCCTGCGTGGAGCGCGCGGGCGCCCGCCTTGTCGAGGTGAACCCAATCGAAGCCGTCGGGGATGCCGGACGGGGCTTCCGCGGTGTAAGTCACGATCGATCGTGCGGCAGAGGGCTGGGAGACGAGGATGATGCTCTGCGCTGTGCGTGCGCCAGGGCGGCGCTCAACGAAGGATGTGCCGACGCCCTCGGTCTGCAGTTGCGACACGACACGATCGCCGATCTCGTCATCACCGACGAAGCCGCTGAACTCGACCGGGACGCCCAACCGCGCGATTGTGACGGCGGTTGTCGCGGCGTTGCCACCGCCAGCCGTAATGTACTGCTCCGCCTCGACGCGATCGTCCACACCGGGGAAGCGCGAGATCGTGGCAATGGTATCGAGTGCTGCCGTGCCGACGCAGACGATGCGGGGCAGTGTTGACATGCGTTGTCCTCTTCCCATGGCGTGAAGGATGATGGTCTCTTCCCGAGAATGACTCGAGCTTGCCACAGTTGCTGTGCGAAATCAAACAAATTGAAGTCGAGGTTCGTTCGGAGCTGCTGCGTGGGAAGCGCACGATTATGCGGAGAACAGCGTTGTTCCGCACGTAATGACAGCTTGAGACCGTGTGCTGAACTGTTCGAGATGTGTTTGAATATGATCAATGACTCCGTGTCCCCGAGCAGCGGCAGAACTGGCCGCTGCTCGGGCGGCAGTTCGAAAGGGAAACATGAAAGCTGCGAGATATCTCGGCGATCACGCCGTCCGCGTCGATGACATCCCTGTCCCCGGGTACGGGGCTCGGGACGTTCTGATCCGTCCCCTGGCCGTTGGCCTGTGCGCCACTGACACGCATATCGTCGACGGAGCCTTCGTCAGCCGACCTCCTATGACCCTCGGCCATGAGATCGCTGGTGAGATCGTCGCGGTCGGATCCGAGGTCATCAACACCGCCATCGGCGATCTCGTCACAGTTGAGCCTCACCTGTATTGCGGCGTGTGCATCTGGTGCCAGAACGGCAATTTGAACATGTGTCCGGAGCGTCAGGCGCCCGGGGTGCATCTCGACGGTGGCATGGCCGAGTTCCTGGCTGTTCCGGAGACACTCGCATACGCGCTTCCCGCGAATACGCCGCCGCAGTTCGGAGCGATGACCGAACCGATTGCTTGTGCGATCCATGCTATGGACCGTCTCAGCCCCAAGTCGGGTCTTCCGATCGCGATCTTCGGATCGGGTCCAGCGGGCGCCGTGCTGATCGCTCTCGCGAAGCTCGCGGGCCTCGGCCCGATTGTCGCTGTCGATACGAGGGAACAACGCCGCGACCTTGCGCTCCGCTTCGGTGCCGATGTCGCGGTCGATCCTGCGGCAACCGACTTCGCTGAGCGCATGAACGAGCTGTCGGCGGGTAACGGCTTCCCTTACATCATCGACGCGGTCGGTTCGTCTCGCGTGCTGACCACGGCTATTGAGATCGCCGCGCGTGGCGCGAACATCTTGCTGTTCGGCGTCGCGAACCCCGACGACACTGCGACGGTGCGGCCGCACGACATATACGCGCGCGAACTCAGCCTTATCGGAACGGCGCTGAACCCATTTACACACCGCCGCGCGGCGAACCTGCTTGCCTCGCTCCCGCTGCACGAGCTCAACGCCGGCTTCTTCGGGTTGGACGATGTCGAAGCGGCACTCCAAGCGCAGCGTGACGGCACGTACGACAAGGTCTTCATCACTCCTCAGGAGGTGACGCAGCGATGAGCGCAGACAACAGCATCGCCGTGATCGCCGGTGATGGTATCGGCACCGAAGTGATTCCTGCCGCGATCTCGACCATCGACGCCGCGCTCAAAGTCCACGGTCACGCGTTCGCATGGAAGGAGTACGACTGGGGATCGGAGTACTACCTCCGCCACGGCGAGATGATGCCGAAGCAGGGCATCGAGACGCTCTCGCGGCACGACGCCGTCTTCCTTGGCGCCGTCGGCTTACCTGACATCCCCGACACCGAAACGCTCTGGGGACTCCTCATTCCAATCCGCCGCGAGTTCGAGCAGTACGTGAACCTGCGGCCGATCCGCGCCCTTTCAGGTATACCGAGTCCCGTGCGGGGCGGCGACGACATTGATGTCTTGTTGGTCCGAGAGAACAACGAAGGCGAATACTCGGAGATCGGGGGGCGTGTCTTCCGAGGCCTCCCCGAAGAAGCGGCGATCCAAGAGAACGTCTTCACTCGTAAGGGCGTGTCGCGTATCGCACGGTATGCCGCTGAGCGTGCGCGCAGCCGCCGCGGGCACCTTACGTCGGCAACGAAGTCGAACGGCATCATTCACACGATGCCGTTCTGGGACGAGGTCGTCGAAGAAACGCTCGCTGGCTTCCCCGACGTCGGGCTAGAGAACATCCTGATCGATGCCCTGGCCGCAAAACTCATCCTGAAGCCGCAGTCTTTCGATGTGATCGTCGCCTCGAACCTGTTTGGCGACATCCTTTCCGACCTTGCGAGCGCGATCGCGGGGTCGATCGGAGTAGCGCCGAGCGCCAACATCAACCCAGAGAAGAAGCACCCGTCGCTCTTCGAGCCGGTGCACGGCTCGGCGCCGGACATCGCGGGCAAGGGCATCGCGAACCCTGTCGGCGCGATCTGGACCGGCGCGCTCATGCTCGATCACCTCGGCTTCCACGCCGCCGGCGCCGATCTCGTCTCGGCTTTCGAAGCGGTGCTCGCTGATGGCATTAGCACGGCGGACCTGGGCGGTTCCGCGACCACAAACGAGTTCGCTGCCGCCGTCGTGGACCGGCTCCGTGTCGGAATGGGGCGACGGTGAACGGACAGGAGAAGACGCACATGCGCGAACAGAAGCTCTACATCGGCGGCGAGTGGGTGCCGTCTGACGTCGCCGACACCGTGACCAACCGGTGGGGCGGTGAGCCCTTCGCCACAGTGCATCGCGGCCGACGCGAGCATGCGGTTGCCGCCGTCGACGCAGCTGAAGTCGCTCTGGAGCGGCGGCTACCTCCGTACGAGCGCGCCCGCATCCTCGAAGCTGCCGCGGAGTACATCGCCGCCCACGTGGAGGACTTTGCGCAGGCGGTCACCGCGGAGATCGGCAAGCCGATCACGGCGTCGAGAGGCGAGGTCCGCCGTGCGGTCGGCACGCTCCGATTCGCTGCGGAAGAGGCCCGTAGGCTCCCCGCCGAGGTCGTCCCGATGGACGCCGCGGAGATCGGCGACGGTCTGATCGGGTTTACAATCCCACAGCCTCGCGGAATCGTGGCGGCGATCACTCCGTTCAACTTCCCAGTGAACCTCGTCGCGCATAAGATCGGGCCAGCAATCGCCGCCGGGTGTCCTGTGTTGCTTAAACCGTCGGATAAGACGAAGGTCACGGCCGGCATGCTCACGGAAGCCTTCATCGCGGCGGGGCTACCCGCTGGGTTCCTCAATCTCGTGACGGGCAGGCCGGCCGATGTCGTAACCGCATGGCAAGAGGACGAGCGCGTCGCGGTGATCACCTTCACGGGATCGTCGCGCGTCGGCTGGGGATTGAAGCAGTCGTCTCCGCAGAAGCTCCACGTCCTCGAGCTAGGCTCAAACACAGCGATGGCGGTCGCTGCGGATGCCGACCTTGAGCGCGCCGCAGACGCCACGGTCAGCGCGGCGCTCGCGAACTCCGGCCAGGCGTGCGTCTCGCTCCAGCGGGTATATGTCGAACAGACCGTGGCCGAGGAGTTCCTCGAGCGAGTGCGGGAGAAGTTCACTGACGTTCCGACAGGCGACCCGAACCTCCCGCAGACGATCGTCGGTCCGCTCGTCGCGGACAGCGAGGTGGACCGCATCAAGATGTGGATCGATCAAGCGCAGGCCAGCGGAGCGCGCGTACTCGCCGGGGGAACGGTGGCTGGTTCGGTTCTGGCGCCGACGCTGATCGCGGATGCGAACGCGAAGGACACCATTGTCTGTGAAGAAGTGTTCGGCCCCGTCGTTTCGGTCGTGACCGTCCCCGACCTCGACGCCATGATCGCGGCGGTCAACGACTCTAAATACGGTCTCAACACATCGATCTTCACGTCGGATATCGCGACGGCGCTGCGTTACGGGCGCGAGGTGCAGTCCGGAAGCGTCCTGGTCAACGTGCCGCCGTCGTTCCGGGCGGACCATATGCCATATGGCGGAGTAAAGAGCTCAGGCCAGGGCCGAGAGGGCGTGAAGTACGCAGTCGAGGAGCTGGTGGAACAGAAGCTCATCATCCTGAATGCGTGACGTGGGACGGTTCAGTTCGATGGGACGGGTGCATCGGTGCGAGTGATCGCGACGCCGTGGCGGCGCAGCATCGTCGCATCCGTCTCGTCGAGGTCTGCGTCGACCACGAGGTGATCGATCCGATCGAGCCCGCACACGCGTGCGACCGCCGTTGTGCGGAACTTCGTGGAGTCGGCGAGCAGGATGACCGTCTCGGAGACGTCGATGAGCGCACGCTTCGTCACTGCGTCGAAGTCATTCCCGCAGAACAGGCCGCGCTCGCTCACTCCGGAGGTGCCCAGGAAGAGCGTACCGATGCTGAGGTTTTCAATGGCCCGGATGGTGGACGGGCCCGCGTAGGACTGCGACTCACGGTGGAACGCGCCGCCCAGGTTCATGAGGTCGATGTTTTCCAACCGGGACGCGGCGTTGAGCACGGGGAGCGAGTATGTGACGATCGTCGAAATACGTTCGTCGGGCAGCTGCGCCGTGAGCTCGGCGGTGGTCGTTCCGGCATCGATCGCGATGATGCCGTTGTCGGGCAGAAACTCGAGCGCGCGGCGGGCGATCGCACGCTTGATGTCGGTGTGCGCGTGTGCGCGGACGTCGAACCTCGTGCCATGCATGTCACTGTCGAGCGAAGTCGTCACGCCGCCGTGGACGCTGCGCAGTTGACCTGACTGTTCGAGGCGCGCGACGTCGCGGCGAACGGTCATCTCCGAAACATCAAGCAGCTGCGCCAGCTCGGACGTCGTGCAGTATCCCTGCTCCAGTACGGCGGCGAGGAGCACTTCTCGACGATCATCGCCATTCGCCATTTCTGATCCTTTCGTTCAGTTCGTGAGGTGGTACGGGGACTGCGGCCGTGTGCGAGACCGCACAGCGCTCTGCGCCACCCGAGGTCGAAGCGTTTCCCACACTACGCGGCGCTTACAGCTCACAGCATGCTGTGAGTTTCCGTGCACGCAAGACGGATACACCTGTCGACGAACCCCGCTCTAGCCTCCAAAATGTTTTAATAGGTTCATTGTATGTTGTTTTTCTCTCACACGTGGGATAGATTTCCGAACGGGCAACGCGCACTGATGCTGCGCAGCAGTCGGATACGGCAGTCCTCACGCGACTTCCCGGCCCATGGGTATTAAGTTCCAAAGGAGGAATCACAGATGAAGCGACGCGCATCTACGAAAATCATTGGAGGGGTCGCAATCGCGGCCTTTGGCGCGAGCCTCCTCACAGCCTGCTCGCCGGGCGGGGAGGCACTTCCCGACGTCGACGAGATCTCGGGCGACTTCGATTGGAAGCGCTTCGACGGCGAGACGATCCGCTTTGTCGCGGGCCTTCAGCCCTGGCAGGAGCAGATCGAGCCGCTCATTCCGGAGTTCGAGGAGCTCACCGGCATCGACGTCGAGATGGAAGCGCTCCCCGAGGATCAGTTTCGTCAGCGGCTCCAGGTGGAGCTGACCGCCGGCTCATCGGACATCGACGTGTTCATGACGTCGGTGCAGCAGGACGGCGCGCGCTTCGCCAACTCGGGCTGGTACGAGGAGCTTGTGCCGTACATCGAGAACGAGTCGCTCACGTCTCCCGACTACGATTTCAGCGATTTCAGTGAGAGTGTGCTCGAGGGCCACACCTTCGACGGCACCCTGTCGGCCTTGCCGATCCAGCTCGAAGTGCAGATGCTCTTCTATCGCAAGGACCTGATCGAGGCTGCCGGCTATGACGCGCCGCCCGCGACGCTCGACGAGCTTGATGAGATGGCTGCCGCGACGACGGACCCTGGGAACGGCGTGTTCGGATGGGCGGTGCGAGGTAAGCGCGCTGCCGCCGTGACTCAGCTCACGAGCTTCCTGGCGAACCATGGCGCCACGTACATGGACGACGAGGGTAAAGCCGCGTTCGACTCGCCCGAGGGCATCGAAGCGATCGACGAGTACGGTCGCCTGTTGCGTGAGTACGGCCCGAGCGGTTCGGTGAACAACGGCTGGGAAGAGTTGCTCGCGATGTTCCAAGCCGGGAATATCGCTCTGTGGGCGGACAACAGCGGCCAGGCCGCGGCCATCCGCGACCCCGAGCAGACCGAGATCACGGACGAGGTCGGCTACGCGCCGATGCCGCAGAATGGCGACGACAGCGCCCAGACCTTCTTCGGCTGGGGTGCCGCGATCTCGTCGGCTTCGGAGAAGAAGCCCGCCGCGTGGCTGTTCCTGCAGTGGCTCACCTCCGCCGAGGTTGTGGCCGAGCTTCAGGAGGCCGGAATTCCGGGCGGACGCCAGTCAATCGAATTCGGTGACGACGTTCCGCACGACTTTGTCGATGCGTTCCAGACGTCGCTCGCGACGGCGCAGCCGCAGCTTCCGCAGGTCCAGTCGGTTCCCGAGGTGCGCGACGCCATCGGCGACGTTCTCGTGGCATCGATCCAGGGCGGCGACGTCGAAGCAGCGGCGACCTCTGCCGCGGATGAGTTCGACCGCATCGTCGAGATGGAGACGCGCTGACGATGACAGATACGAAAACGGCGATCGGCGTTCCCCGAGAACGCAATCGATCGGGAGGACCGCGAAGAACGCCTCGTTCCGCGAGGGGAGGCGAATCGGTCGGGCGTCGCCTCTCGGCATGGGTTGATCGACACGTGCTGGCGGTCTTCACGACCCCGGCGCTGGCGTTCATCGCGCTCACGATGCTGTTCCCCGTGGTGTTCACCATCTACCTGTCGCTTACGCACTGGGTGGGCGGGGCGAGCAGAGCTCCCGAGTTCATCGGCCTCGAGAACTTCATCCGCCTCTTCACGGATGACGAGCGGTTCTGGCTCGCCACTCTCCGTACGATCCTGCTGACGGCCGGCGCCGTCCTCGCCCAGACCGTGCTGGGCGTAGCGATCGCGGTGTTGCTGCACCGGAAGTTTGTGCTCAGCGGCCTCGTCAGAAGTGTCGTGCTCCTGCCCATGATCGCGACGCCCGTCGCGATCGCCCTGGTCTGGCGCCTCATGTTCCACCCGCAGCTGGGCGTCCTCAACGACATCCTCGTTCGACTGGGGCTTCCACCGAGCGACTGGCTCGCTAATCCGGACCTCGCACTGTTCCTCGTCGGCGTCGTGGACACCTGGGAGTGGGCGCCCCTCATCGCGCTGATCACGCTCGCTGGCCTCACCGCGCTTCCTGAGGAGCCCTTCGAAGCGGCGTCGATCGACGGAGCTAATGGGTGGCAGAAGTTCTGGCACGTCACACTGCCGATGGTCCGCCCAATCGTCGTCGTCGCCGTCGTGCTCCGCCTCATTGAGGCACTGAAGACGTTCGACCCGATCCTCGTGATGACGAACGGTGGTCCGGGCTTTGCGACCGAGACCCTGAACATCTACGCCTATAACATTGCGTTCCAGTACCAACAGCTCGGGTACAGCGCAGCCCTCCTCATCGTGTTCTTCCTGTTGGTGCTGCTCATCTCGTCCTCCGTTCTGAGTCTGCGCCGAGGAAAGGAGTGACCATGACTGCTCGTCGACGTCCCGTGAGGAAGGTCGCCGCCCGGACCGGGTTCTATGCTCTCCTCCTGCTAATGCTCGTGCCGTTCGCCTTCGTGTTCTGGTACATGATCTCGACGTCACTCAAGCCGCAGCAGGCGCTGACGTCGTCCACGTTCCAATGGACGTTCACGCCGACGCTCGCCAACTACGCCCAGGTCATGCAGCAGACCGACTTTCTCGAGTTCGCGCTGAACTCGATGCTTGTCGGCCTCGGATCGGTGGCGATCGCCTTGGGGCTCGGCCTACCGGCCGCCTACGCGATCGCCAGGTACAAAGCGCCGAAGCTCGCTGGCATCATCTTGTCGGCGAGGGTGACCCCCGGGATCACGTTCCTGATCCCGCTGTTCATCATCTTCAGCAGGCTTGACTGGGTCGACACGTACCGCGCGCTCATCGTTGCGCACCTGCTGATCACTCTGCCGCTGGTGACGTGGCTGATGATCGGGTTCTTCGAGGAGCTCCCGCAGGAGATCATCGATTCGGCTCGCGTCGACGGCGCGAGCGCGATTCGTACCTTTCTGCAGGTGATCCTTCCCGTGACGCGCGGCGGCATCGCGTCGGCGGCGATCCTCGCGTTCATCTTCTCGTGGAACCACTTCATGTTCTCTGTCGTGCTCGCGGGTCGGACCACGCGAACGCTTCCGGTGGCGGTGTTCGAGTTCATGTCGTACGGCCAGATCAACTGGGGCGCGATCGCAGCAGCAGCAACGGTCATGACGATCCCGGTCGTCGTGCTCGCGATGTTTGCTCAGAGGCACATCGTGCAGGGCCTCGCGGGTGGGGCCGTCAAGGGATGACGACTTCAATGCGAGTGGCATGGGTGACGGGCGCCTCGTCGGGCATGGGGGCTGCCAGCGCCGAGGCGCTGGCAGCAGATGGCTTCGCGGTCGCTCTCACCGGCCGCCGCGGGGCGAGCCTAGAGGCTGTCGCGGAACGGATTCGATCGAAAGGCGGAACGGTCCTCTCCGTCCCGGCGGATGTGACTGACCGTGGCGCTCTTCAACAGGCGATCGCGCGAATCAACGAGACGCTGGGCGAGATCGAAATCGTCGTCCTGTCGGCGGGCGTGAACACTCCGCGCCGTCACTGGGACGCGCTGACCTCGAGTGAGGTTCGCGCGATCGTCGACGTCAACCTCATGGGGGTCGTCGAACCAGTGGAACTGGTGCTGCCATCGATGCGCCGGAGCGGTCGAGGACAGTTTGTGCTCATCTCGTCATGGTCGGCTTGGCGATTCTCGCCGGGTGCCGGCGTCGGATATTCGGCAAGCAAACAGGCGCTCGCCGCGGTCGCTGAGACGATCAACGCGCAGGAAGGCGTCTCTGGTATTCGAGCGTGTCACCTGTGCCCAGGGGACGTCGACACCGGGTTCCTCGCATACCGCCCGCAGCAGCCTAACGAGGACGACCGCCGACACATGCTCGCTGCAACGGATGTCGCCCGCGCGGTCTCCTTCGTCGCGACCAGCCCGGCCGACGTCTGCATTAACGAGCTCGTCATCACACCGACGACGAACCTCGCGTATCGCTGATCGCAAGCGTTCGAATCGCCCGAATGGCGGGTTCAGTCCTCTGTGACGCTTCGTCGACGTTCGCAGCACTCCGCGGATCCAAGTCTGGCGGAAGTCGTCGACGGTGGGGCTGCCCAACGGGAAGGAAAATGTCGCGTCGCAGCGAGAGACCGAACGCCCACGCATCAGCTGACGACAACCTGTTTCCACGTTCCGTCCCTCACGCCGCGTCGCTGAGGCTCGTGATGTGCTCAGGCAGCGGTACATGAAGTGGTTCGCTCTGAAGCGGCTCGCGGCGGGCGTGCGCCCCAGTCACCGCGTCCGCCGCCTTCGTGCCGGTTCTCCCGCTTGCGGCCCTCTATGCCGCGTGGACGCTGCCCTTTGCGGGAGCGCGCATCCATACCGCGATCGTGCTCGTGCTCGCGACCTTCGGCGCACTCTGGAACGATGCGCTGCGCGATGACGTGCTCGATAATTTCGGCGTCGTCGTGCTGGGTGTCGCCGGGACGAGCCGCGTCGCGGAGATGAGGAGCTCGGCGCCAGAACCGTGGAGCTGGGGTGCGGCGGCGCACCCCAGTGGGGAACGCCTCGACGAGCTGCTCCTGCGAGAAGACGTGGCGCTCGACACGGCGCAGACGGGGGATAACCCCCGCGCACCTCGGCGGTCCTCCCCGCTGTGTCGAGCGCCGCGGAACCGTAGCGTTGAAGCATGACATCGACTCCTGCGCCGTTCGAAGCGCCACTTCCACGCGTGCACAGCCCGCTGAGGCTGGCCGGCGCGATCGCGCACCTGGCATTCATCGGCCTCTACGGCACCGCCGTCTTCACGATTCTTCTGGTTCTCGTGAGTGTCGGCATCCCCGGCCTCGCGCTGCTCGGCACCGGCGCCCTCCTTCTCC
>DXDC01000059.1 GCA_019115685.1 Candidatus Agrococcus pullicola | reverse complement strand
ACGAACATCGAGTTCATCGTCATGCAGCTGCTGCGCCTCGGCAAGCTCGGGTCCTTCGACTTCAACTCCCGGTTCTACGCCGATGACGACCTCATGGTCGGTGCTGCCGATCCGTTCCAGCTCTTCCGGATCATCCACGAAGTGATCCGCGGAGGCGGTCTCAACAGCCCCGATATCGCGTTCATGCTCGACCAGTGCCACAACGTCGAGAACAAGATCGAAGGTCAGATCCGGTCGGTGCTCAATGTGCAGGAGATGACCGCCCGGGCTCTCCTCATCGACACCGAAGCGCTCACCAAGGCGCAGCGCGCAGGCGATGTCATCACCGCCAACGACATCTTTATGGATGCGTTCTACACCGACGTCCGCGGCGACCTCGCTGAGTGGCGGGTCTCCCGCGGACTGCCGGCCGATCCCATCCGCGCCTTCCGCGAATCCGGCTACCAGGAGCAGATCGCAGCCGACCGTGTCGGCGGCACCCAGGCCGGCTGGGGCGCCTGAGCCCGGAATCGGTGGGTGCCCCGACACCACAACACCCACGGTCCCTGCCCGCCCCACGGCATCACGCACTTCGAGACCCGCACAATCCTTTTCGAGGAGAACCATGACCAACCCGACTGTCAACGACCTCATCACCCGCTCAAATTCGCTCGGCGCCGACCGTCGCAATACGAACTATGCCGGCGGCAACACCTCGGCCAAAGGCACCGACATCGACCCGGTGACCGGCGAAGACGTCGAACTCATGTGGGTCAAAGGCTCCGGCGGAGACCTCGGAACACTGACTCCCGAGGGACTCGCGGTCCTCCGCCTCGACCGACTGCGGGCGATGGAGAACACCTACCCCGGTGTCGAACGCGAAGACGAGATGGTGGCTGCTTTCGACTACACCCTGCACGGCAAGGGCGGTGCAGCACCTTCGATCGACACTGCCATGCACGGACTCGTCGATGCCGCCCACGTCGACCACCTCCACCCGGATTCCGGAATCGCCATCGCCACCGCGACCGACGGTGAGGAACTGACGAAGACGATCTTCGACGGCTTGGTCGTCTGGGTGCCGTGGCGTCGCCCCGGTTTCCAGCTCGGCCTCGACATCGCAGCGATCAAGGCGGAGAACCCGCAGGCCATCGGCACCATCCTCGGTGGTCACGGGATCACGGCTTGGGGAGCCACCTCGGCGGAGTCCGAAGCCAACTCACGGTGGATCATCGACACCGCGGCGGACTATATTGCCGAGCACGGTCGCCCAGATCCATTCGGAGCCGAGCGTGCGGAATACGCGGCGCTGCCGACCGACGAACGCCGAGCCAAGGCCGCAGCTCTGGCTCCGCACCTGCGCGGTCTGGCCTCGACCGACAAGGTGATGGTCGGGCACTTCACCGATGAACCTGCAGTGCTCGAATTCCTCGCCGGGGAGAAGCTCAACGCTCTGGCCGAACTCGGCACGAGCTGCCCGGATCATTTCCTCCGCACGAAGGTGAAGCCGCTGGTCATCGACCTGCCGGCGGCCGCCTCGGTGGAGGAGGTCATCGCCGCGCTCCCGGCGCTGCACGAGGCGTACCGAGCCGATTACGCGGCCTACTACGATCGTCACGCCGAACCCGACTCCCCTGCCATGCGCGGTGCGGATCCGGCGATCATCCTTGTCCCCGGAGTCGGAATGTTCTCCTTCGGAGCGGACAAGCAGACGGCCCGCGTGGCCGGTGAGTTCTACGTCAATGCCATCAACGTCATGCGCGGAGCCGAAGCGCTGTCGACCTACGCTCCGATCAGTGAGTCCGAGAAGTTCCGCATTGAGTACTGGGCTCTCGAAGAGGCCAAGCTCAAGCGCAAGCCCGCGCCCAAGCCGCTCGCCGGCCGTATCGCGTTCGTCACTGGCGCCGCCTCCGGCATCGGCAAAGCAATCGCCACTCGCCTCGTGAGTGAGGGTGCCTGCGTCGTCATCGCCGACCTCGATCTGGCAAAGGCTCAGGAGGTCGCGGCCGAACTCGGTTCGACCGATGTCGCCATCGGTGTCGCCGCCGATGTCTCCGATGAGGCCGGGGTGCAGTCGGCCCTCGCCGAGGCGGTGCTCGCCTTCGGCGGTCTCGATCTCATCGTCAACAACGCCGGACTCTCCCTGTCGAAGTCGCTGTTCGAGACGACCGAGGCCGACTGGGACCTCCAGCACAACGTCATGGCCAAGGGGTCCTTCCTCGTGTCGAAGAATGCCGCTCGGATCCTCGTCGACCAGGGCATCGGCGGCGACATCGTCTATATCTCATCGAAGAACTCCGTCTTCGCCGGGCCGAACAACATCGCCTACTCGGCGACGAAGGCCGATCAGGCTCATCAGGTGCGTCTGCTCGCCGCCGAACTCGGCGAACACGGCATCCGCGTCAACGGGATCAACCCCGACGGCGTGGTTCGCGGTTCGGGCATCTTCGCCGGAGGATGGGGCGCCCAGCGGGCGAAGACTTATGGGGTGGAGGAGAAGGACCTGGGCAAGTTCTACGCTCAGCGGACCATCCTCGGCCGCGAGGTCGTTCCGGAGAATGTCGCCAACGCCGTTTACGCTCTGTGCACCTCGGACTTCTCGCACACGACCGGTCTGCATGTGCCCGTCGATGCCGGCGTCGCGGCGGCCTTCCTGCGGTGAGCCGGGTTCGATCGGAGACTGCTGCGACCATGGACATCACTCATTCCTCGCCAGACCTCACGCTCGCCGCGGTCGACCTCGGTGCCACGAGCGGACGTGTCATCCTCGGCGGGGTCACCGACGGCGTGCTGCGGATGAAGCCCGTAGCGCGGTTTGCGAATGTGCCCCAGCTCTTGGGCGAGAGCATGCACTGGAACATCCAGTCGCTTTTCGCCGATCTGAGCACGGGCCTGCGGGAGGCGATACTCTCCAGTCCGGGGCTGACCAGCATCGGCATCGATTCGTGGGCCGTCGACTATGGGCTGCTGAGAGACGGAGTTCTGCTCGGCATTCCCCACCATTACCGGGATGGGCGGAATCTGCGCGGTGTCGAGCTCGTCCATGAACACGTCGCCCCGGATGAGCTCTTCGCCCACAACGGTCTGCAGCATCTGGACTTCAACACCGTCTTTCAGTTCGCGGTCGAAGCCGAGTCCGGGTTCCTCGATCTTGCCGATCGGGCGCTGCTTATTCCCGATCTCATCGCCTTCTGGCTGACCGGGCAGATGAGCACCGAGCTGACGAATGCCTCGACGACCGGGCTGCTGTCGGTCCGCGACGGAGACTGGGAGCTCGCCCTCATGGAGCGGCTCGGACTGCCGAGTGATCTGCTGCCTGGACTCGTCTCCCCTGGTGAGCCCATCGGGGAGCTCAGCGCACCGGTCACGGCGCGTCTCGGTGCGTCCGAACCGATCCAGGTCACGGCCGTGGGCAGCCATGACACCGCCTCGGCGGTGGTGGCAGTGCCGATGGAAGGGCAGAACTGCGCCTTTATCTCCAGCGGCACCTGGTCCCTCGTCGGACTCGAGATCGACGCCCCAGTCGTCACCGAGGAGGCACGCCGGGTGAACTTCACGAACGAAGGCGGAGTCGACGGAACCATCCGGTTCCTGAAGAACGTCTCGGGGCTGTGGCTGCTGAGCGAATCGATGCGGCAGTGGGAACACGACGCCACCGATGCCCAGCGCAGCTCGGATCTCGAGACCCTGCTTGCCGAGGCGGCGGCGATCGAGACGCCCGTCGCCGTGTTCGACCCGTCCGATGATCGGTTCACTCCGCCCGGGGATATGCCGACCCGAATCCGAGATTGGTGCAGTGAGCACGGGGTCGAAGCTCCGCACACCCGCGCCGAGGTGGTCCGGTCGATCCTCGAATCCCTCGCTGCCGCTTATGCCAAGACCCTTGCCGCGGCGGAGCGGCTGACCGGGAGGAGCGTCGAGACGATCCACATCGTCGGCGGCGGTTCGCAGAACACGCTGCTCTGCCAGCTCACCGCGAACCGCTCGGGTCGCAGAGTACTCGCCGGCCCCGTCGAGGCCACGGCGATCGGCAATCTGCTCGTCCAGGCGCGGGCCGTCGGGCAAGTCGATCCGTCCAGCAGTTTGGACGAGCTGCGTCAGGTCGTGAGGAACTCGTTCACCGTCACCGAGTACCTGCCTGGCTGAACCGCGATACGAACTGCAACGACAAAAAGAGGCGGCGTCGACCAATACTGGTCGGCGCC
>DXDC01000058.1 GCA_019115685.1 Candidatus Agrococcus pullicola | reverse complement strand
TTGCCGGAGTCCTGGAACCGGCGACAGGCGGGGTTACGGTGAACGCGCCCGATAGTCATATGCCCAAGATCGGGCTTCTCCATCAGGAACCGCCGTTCTCAACGAGCGCCACTATTGCCGAAGCGCTTGAGGGAGCGGTCGCCCCCTTGCGTCGTGCAGTGGAAGCGGTGAGCACGCTAGGAATTGCCCTTTCGTTCAGGCCCGACGATCCTGCTGCCACCGACGCGTACGCACACGCCCTGGATACCGCTGAGCGTCTAGGGGCATGGGACGTCGATGCGCGAATCTCGGCGATGCTGACTGGGCTTGGGCTCGATGGCATCGACCGCAACAGGCTCACCGGTACTCTTTCGGGTGGGCAGCGTGCCCGGCTTGCCCTCGCGTGGCTGCTGTTGAACGCTCCGGATGTACTGCTGCTTGATGAACCGACAAATCATCTTGACGATGCCGCCACCGCCTATCTTGTCGGCGTGCTGTCCTCGTGGCGCGGACCATTGCTCGTCGCAAGCCATGACCGCACATTCCTTGATGAGGTCGTCACATCACTGCTCGATCTCGACCCCTCACCGATTCCTCACGCAGTCGGAGCGTCGCTTGTCCAAGACGGCACAGGCACCGCCATTGGGGCCACCCGCTTCACCGGTAACTACACTGACTACCTCACCTTCAGCGCCGACGTGCGGAGAAAATGGGAACGACAGTATCGAGACGAGCAGGCTGAACTATCCCGGCTCCGTGCGACCGTCAAGGATCAACAGACGGTAGGCCATGCTGACTGGAAACCACGATCCGAAGTTCGCATGGCGCAAAAATTCTACGCCGACCGCAACGCGCAGGTCGTTGCCCGCCGTGTCAATGATGCTCGCGCACGCCTGGAAGAACTCGAAGACCGACAAATTCGGAAACCGCCACAAGAACTCGAATTCATGGGTCTCACCGCTGCCGGGGAACCACACATCGTGGGAGCGCTCGAACCCGTTCTTACCACCGCGAACGTGACGGTGAGGAATCGGCTCACAGCCACCTCGCTGAGCATCAGTCGAGGTGAGAAATGGCTCATCACCGGCCCGAACGGGTCAGGCAAATCAACCCTGCTGAGCGTACTCGCGGGAACTCTACAACCCAGCGCGGGACAGGTAACCCGCTCCCCAAACGACCGCATACGTTTACTCGCGCAGGAGACCACCCTGCCCGACCCTCACAACCGCGGGCCCGGGCGCACAACGGGACAGACTTATGTGGACCTTGTTGGTGCTGAGCTGGCTGCGAAGGTGCCGCTGAGCACCTTCGGTTTGATTCCCGCCCGTGATCTGAACCGGTCCGTGATCGAACTCAGCGTCGGACAGCAGCGTCGCCTTGCTCTCGCCGCGCTTCTGGCGGACCCACCCGAAATCCTGCTACTTGACGAACCCACGAACCATTTCTCGCTCAGCCTCGTCACGGCTCTCGAAAACGCGCTCACCGACTATCCTGGAACCATCGTGATCGCTTCGCACGATCGGTGGCTTCGCCGACGATGGACAGGGCGTCAATTCGAGATTCCGGCTCGATAGATGGGCTCCAATAGCGATCGGTCAGCAACGAACTGTTAAGCGTATGAAATCAGCACTTTCCCTGGAGTGACGCCGGACTGATCTGTGAGCATGGCCGGAAGCCCAGACAACGGAACGCTTGCGGCAATTTCGGTATGTAAACGTCCGGCCCGCATATGCTCAAACACAGGTGTGAACAACGCAGGAAGGCGCTCTCGGGCGTGTGAGTGGATCGTGTCACGCAAACGAAACACCTCCACTCGCTTGCTTTCACCACTGGTAAAGCACTCAGAAGGTAGTGGTTCTCCCGACAGTAGGCCATAGTGAACGAATACACCGCCAGGAGCCAGATGTCGCATGAGCGTCGCGCCGAGTTGTCCTCCTACGCAGTCAAAAATGAGATCAAACTTCTTACCGTTGTGTTGCTGTAATTGTTTCGCCCAGTTTGCATGACTGGTTTTGATGACATCGCTCCAGTGGTCACGATTGGCGACGGTGCTTCCGGGTGTGCCGCGGATGATGCCCACTGGTTGGATGCCACGGATGTAAAGAAATTCAGCGAGGTGGCTTGCAATCGTTGTCGTTGCACCAGTAATCGCTACTTGACCTGTTTGATCCGAGCAGTGTTGCTCAACCATGAGCCATGCTGTGAGCGGATTAATATAGGCGAAGCAAGCCTTGGTGTCAGGGATGTCGTCGGGCACTGGAATGCACCACGAGTAGGCAGTCAGTTTGACTTCTTGCCAGTTTCCAGCAGAACCAATCGGGAGTACTCGTTTTCCCAGAGCCTCAACGGGAACGCCCGGCCCGACGCTTTCGATAATGCCGACACCTTCAAACCCGGGGATGAAGGGGAACTGGGTGCGCGAACCGTACGCGCCAGAAACAGCGACCGCGTCTGAGGGATTTATCGTGCTGGCAATCATCCGAACAGTGACTTCTCCCTCGCCTGGCACGCCAGGATCTGGGATATTGTGCAAAGCTAAGACGTCGCTGAGCATTCCTGGTCTCTCCGCGAGAACCGCCTGCATCAGCACCGTTACCTCCTACTCAGTTGCCACTCCCCAAATTCTAGTTCAGCACGCCTGAGACTGAGCCTTGGTTAGACGGTGCGCGCGAGCGGGAGGGCTGCGACGGTGAAGGCTTGGGCCTGTTGCCCGACAAGGCGACGGGTTTCACAGGATGCTTGGATCGCGGCCTGCTCGACCGCGGAGACGGCCGCCTCGAGGTCATCTTGTGTGGGGGAGGAGATGTTGATGAGACCGGTGTAGCGCAGGATGCCGTGCCCGGAGGTGAGGTCGGCTTCTTGTTGGAGCACGTCATGGTATTCGGCGGTTTGTCCGGCGTCTTCGATCTGTCCGATCTTCTGCCGTTGGGCCGCGTCGCTGATGTATTCGGTTTTCTTCTTCCGAATATCCCGTGCCGCCTGATCCGACCTGATCGGTGTACACACCAGCGAGAACGAGCGTTGAATTCCCGTCGAGAGCAGTATCGGGGCGAGGAATCCCGGATAGACGAGTGAGCGTGGCCATTCGCTGATCCACAACACCGCATGATGCGCAGAGTCCGACCGCAGCTGGTCCCAAGTTTCGGTGACCGCGACCGGACCCGCGGTGGCAAGATCACGCCCCAGGTCACCATGACGTTCCAGCGTCGCGGCGATAGCCGGGTCATAGGCGCTGCGCAGGATGACGGCGACCTCACCGGGAGTGAGCCATTCTGAGGGGGTGAGGTCTGCTGCGCGCAGCGCGGCGACGAGGGTGGTCATTTCCTGCCGAAGGACCGCGGCAGCACCGCGCAGTCCGCCGCCTGCGGTGCGGATTTGCCGGGCCGCGGTTCGCATATCGAGCGCGAGCGACAACGTGGTGGCATGGCGTTCCCCGGCGGGGCCTGCCCGTTCGATGAGTTCGGCATACGTAGTCGCCGTCCAAGAATCGTCGTGGTGGCCGTGGGAGGCCCACCATTCGGCAAGCCCCGACCCGGAATCTGGGAGGGTGCGTTCGAGCACCTGCAAACGCGCGATCCGCCCGGAACGACAGATGGTGGCGAGGACGCGGCCCCAGGCGGTGACGCGGCGTTCTTGTTCACCGGGGTCGAGGAGCACGAACGCGGGATGCGAGAGGCCGATGATCGCGGTGAGGGTGTGTTGGTGCGGGTCGTGAATCATCGCTGCTCCGGTCTCTGGGTCCACATACTCCCGCAGCGCGGCGGCGTCACCGGGGAGGGCGAGTGTGCCCGCTGGGCGCGGTTTGACGACGCGGCGGCGATACAACAGCTGCCCGATGCTGACCCGCCATATCCATCTGAATCCAACCGGCACCCACTCGATGAGTTTCCGGCCCCCAGCTGGCACCCACGTGAGCACGGCTGCAAGCAGCCAGATCGGTGCGGCGTAAGCGATGAGGATGCCGCCACCGGCATACAGCGCAGCAACGATCGAGAGGATACCCATGGCGAGGGTGATCAGTTGCGGAAGCGACAACCCCAACAGGATGCCGCGTCGGGTGAGCCGGGAGAATTTCACCGCCGACAGTTCGTAGTCGTTCCGGCGGCGGTCGTGTTCGTGTTTGCGTGCCATAACGGGTTACTCCTTCGGCTTCGGGGACGACGGCGGTGCCGGTGGTGGTGTCCTCTTCGTAGGTGGCGCGGGCGGCGCAGGTGATGCCGACGACGCTGCTGTTGCCGATGCTGATGACGTGGCAGACGGCGCAGGTGATGCTGAACGCGCCGTGCCAGGTGTTGGCTGTGCCGGGGCGTTCGGTGTAGGTGGGGGTGCCGTGTCTTGTGCTGCGCCTGCGTGGGCGTCAGCTTGTCCGCCGACCGCTGACCCTGCTTTGGGGCCTGCGGTGGCGGCTCCCTTGACTACCTGTGCGCCGATGACTGCGGCTGCGGCAGGGCCAGCCGCAGCCGCCCCTGCACCCGCACTGGCTCCCGCACCTCCGGCTCCTGCACCCGCGCTTCCAGCTGACGCACCGGCCGATGTGCCACCGGCGGTGACGCCCTTCCCAGCCCCAGCGGCCGCACCCGAAGACGAGCCACCACTGGTAGTTGTTGGCGCTGATGATCCGCCGCCGGTTTTCCCACCGGAGGTTCCGCCGTCGTCGAGGACTTTCTTCGGCCCGTCACCGGCCGGTTTCGCGACGGTTGGGACGGGACGGTTCATCGCCGATTTCGCTTCCTGCTCACTCGACATCGCGTGGTACATGTCGAACCCGACAAAGGAGATGAACTTGTACGCCATATAGGGTGCGAACGCGGCAATCAGCATGAGCACGATTCCCGCTATCGGGTCCGCAATGGACGCCAAATCGAGGTCGATGGGGGCCGAGACTTGGGTGATGGCGACGAGGAAGATCACCACCAGCACGAGCTTCGAGGCAATCAGGGCGATGACGAAGGCTGCCCATTTGGTGAACCATCCCTTGGTGGCATCCCAGCTGCTGCCAGAAAGCGCGATAGGGGCGAATACGATCGCCACCAATAGGAGCGCTTTGCGGATGAGGAGGCTGAACCAG